>USHY01000006.1 GCA_900554635.1 uncultured Clostridium sp.
GAGCTGAAGATACATTCCAAGGAATAGTTGACTTAATAAAAATGAGAGCATTCATCCATAAAGATGATTTAGGAAAAGTTATTGAGGAAACAGATATTCCAGAAGATTTAAAAGAAAAAGCTGAAAAATTCAGAAGCCAAATGGTAGAAGCAGCAGCAGAACAAGATGATGAATTAATGATGAAATATTTAGAAGGTGAAGAACTTTCTGAAGATGAAATCAAAATGGGATTAAGAAAAGGAACAATAGCAAATAAAATAGTTCCAGTATGTTGCGGATCTTCATACAAAAATAAAGGTGTTCAAGAATTATTAAACTACATTGTAGCATTTATGCCATCACCACTTGATGTACCACATATCAAAGGTGTTGACCTAGATGGTAATGAAGTAGAAAGAAAAACATCAGATTCTGAACCATTTGCAGCATTAGCATTCAAAATTGCAACAGACCCATTCGTAGGAAAACTATGTTTCTTTAGAGTTTACTCAGGAACATTAGATTCAGGTTCAACAGTTTTAAATGCAAACAAAGATAAAAAAGAAAGAATAGGAAGAATTCTTCAAATGCACGCAAATCATAGACAGGATATAGACAAAGTATATTCTGGAGATATTGCAGCAGCAGTTGGTTTAAAAGATGTAACAACAGGTGATACACTATGTGATATGGATCATCCAGTTATATTAGAATCAATGGAATTCCCAGAACCAGTTATCGAAATCGCAATTGAGCCAAAAGATAAAGTAGCTCAAGAAAAAATGGGTATAGCTTTAGCAAAACTTGCTGAAGAAGATCCAACATTCAAAACATATACAAACCATGAAACAGGTCAAACAATTATAGCAGGTATGGGTGAATTACACCTAGACATTATAGTTGATAGATTAAAAAGAGAGTTCAAAGTTGAATGTAATGTAGGTAAACCACAAGTTTCTTACAAAGAAACAATTAGAAACAAAGTAAGAGTTGAAGGTAAATTCATTCGTCAATCAGGTGGACGTGGACAATATGGTCATGTATGGCTAGAAATGGAACCATTAGAGCCAGGTTCAGGTGTTCAATTTGAGAGCAAAATCGTTGGTGGTGTTGTTCCAAAAGAATACGTAAAACCTACTGAAGAAGGTATCAGAGAAGCTGCTGAAAGCGGAATCTTAGCTGGTTACCCAGTTATAGACTTCAAAGCAACTCTTGTTGATGGTTCATACCATGATGTTGACTCATCAGAAATGGCATTCAAAATTGCAGGATCTATGGCTTTCAAAGAGGGTTGTAAACAAGGTAAATCAGTTATCCTTGAACCTATAATGAAAGTTGAAATAACAGTTCCAGAAGAATACATGGGAGATGTTATTGGAGATGTAAACTCTAGACGTGGAAAAATGGAAGGAATGGAAGCAAGAAACGGAATGCAAATTATAAGAGCATTCATACCATTAGCAGAAATGTTTGGTTATGCAACTGACCTTCGTTCAAAAACACAAGGTAGAGGAACTTATGCTATGGAACCATCTCATTATGAAGAAGTTCCAAAATCAATTCTAGAAACAATCGTTGCTTCTAGAGCTAAAAAGGAAGAATAATTAATTCCAGTTTGAGGAAGAAATACAATGAGCTTCCTCAAACAAAATAAAAAAAATACATTAAAACTATTGCAAAAATAGCAAAAATGTTATAAAATAACAATGTTTAAAGAATTTGTTATTAAATTTTAAAAATAAAAGAGAATTAGAAGATATCTAATTCCAAATTGAAGGAGGATTTTTAAATGGCAAAGGAAAAATTTGAAAGAACCAAACCACACGTTAACATTGGTACAATCGGCCACGTTGACCATGGTAAAACAACAACAACAGCAGCTATTACAAAATATTTAGGATTATTAGGAAAAGCTAAATTTACAGCTTATGACCAAATCGATGGAGCACCAGAAGAAAAAGCAAGAGGAATCACAATCAACACAGCTCACGTTGAATACGAAACAGAAAAAAGACACTATGCACACGTTGACTGTCCAGGCCACGCTGACTATGTAAAAAACATGATTACAGGTGCAGCACAAATGGATGGAGCAATATTAGTTGTTTCAGCAGCTGATGGACCAATGCCTCAAACAAGAGAGCACATCCTATTAGCAAGACAAGTTGGTGTTAAATATATCGTTGTTTACTTAAATAAATGCGATATGGTTGATGACCCAGAATTATTAGAATTAGTTGAAATGGAAGTTAGAGACTTATTATCAAGCTATGATTTCCCAGGAGATGAAATCCCAATTATAAAAGGATCTTCTCTAAAAGTTCTAGAATCTACATCAACAGATCCAAATGCACCAGAATATCAATGCATGAAAGAATTAATGGATGCAGTAGATAGCTACATCCCAACACCAGATAGACCAACAGATGGTGACTTCTTAATGCCAGTTGAAGACGTATTCTCTATCACAGGTAGAGGAACAGTTGCAACAGGTAGAGTAGAAAGAGGAACAGTAAAAGTTTCTGACGAAGTTGAAATCATTGGTTTAACAACAGAAAGAAAGAAAACAGTTATCACAGGTGTTGAAATGTTCAGAAAATTATTAGACCAAGCAGAAGCTGGAGATAACGTTGGATTACTATTAAGAGGTATCCAAAGAAACGAAATAGAAAGAGGTCAAGTATTAGCAAAACCAGGTTCAATACATCCACATACAAAATTCAAAGCACAAGTTTATGTATTAACTAAAGAAGAAGGTGGACGTCATACACCATTCTTCAATGGATATAGACCACAATTCTACTTCAGAACAACAGACGTTACAGGTGTTATAGATTTACCTGCAGGAACAGAAATGGTAATGCCAGGTGACAATATCGATATGACAATCGAATTAATCACACCAATAGCTATGGAAAAAGGACTAAGATTCGCTATCCGTGAAGGTGGTAGAACAGTAGGTTCTGGTATAGTTTCTGAAATCATTGAGTAATTTCAAAAATAAAAAAGCAAGGTTCATCCTTGCTTTTTTTGTATTTTTTTCACTTTACCACTTGATTTTTTCCTAATAAAAGCATACAATAGTAACATCAAAAAATTCTAAATAAAAGGCTTTAGCTAAATAAAAAGGAGAGGTTTATGAAAATTATTTTAGATGCGATGGGTGGAGATAATGCACCAGAGGCAACAATTAAGGGAGCCGTAAAAGCTATAAAAGAAATTGATTCAGAAATTATTTTAGTTGGAAATGAAGAAATAATTAATAAAAAAGTAAAAGAATTATATAATAAAGAAAATATAGGTCAAATATCAGACAAAATTTCAATACATAATACAACAGAAGAAATAACAATGGAAGATATTCCAACACAAGCAATTAAACATAAAAAGGATTCATCAATGGTTGTAGGATTTAGACTACTAAAAGAAGGAGAAGGGGATGTATTTGTTTCAGCAGGAAACTCTGGAGCATTACTCACAGGAGCAACTCTATTGGTGGGTAGAATAAAAGGAGTGGATAGACCTGCAATGGCACCAATGCTTCCATCATATAAAAAAGGAGTAATGCTAGTAGATGCTGGTGCAAATACAAACTGTAAACCAATCAACCTTCTACAATTTGCACAAATGGCTAATGTATATTTGAAAAAGATATATAACATTGAAAAACCTGCGATTGGGCTTTTAAATATAGGTACAGAAGAAACAAAAGGAAATGACTTAGTAAAAGAAAGTTATAAATTATTAAAACAAGAAGCTGATGAACATGGAATCAACTTTGTTGGCAACATAGAAGGCCGTGATGCCTTTACAGGCAAAATTGATGCAGTAATAACAGATGGATTTACAGGAAATGTATTTTTAAAGACAACAGAGGGCTTAGGAAAACTTGTAAAAAGAACATTAACAGAAAGTCTAAAGAAAAACTTATGGAGCACAATATGTGCAGCTCCATCTTTACCTGCAATAAAACGTTTTAGCAAAACAATGGATTATAAAGAATATGGAGGAGCACTATTCCTAGGAGTTCAAAAACCAGTTGTAAAAGCACATGGAAGTAGTGATGAAAAACTATTCTATTACACAATTAAACAAGCCGAAAACTTTGCTAAAAGTGGCACTGTGGACATTATAAAAAAAGAATTTGAAAAAAATAAGTAAAAAGTATTGACATTTTCAGTTGGATATAATATCTTATAGTAGATAATAGTTATCGCAAAACTAAAAGGGGGTGTAAACAAATGAACTCAGAAGAAATTTTTGATAAGGTTAAAGAAATAATCATAGAACAATTAGGAGTTCCAGAAACAGCAATAACTGCAGAAGCATCTTTCATAGATGATCTAGGAGCAGATTCTTTAGATATAGTTGAATTAATAATGGCTTTAGAAGAAGAATTTGATTTGGAAATACCAGATAGTGATGCTGAAAAAGTAGTTACAGTAGGTGACGTTGTTGAATATATAAAGGACAATGTTTAAAAAAGATAAATTTTAATTGCAAATTAATCATTCCTATGATATAATTTATTAGTCAAAGGAGTGATTTTTTTATGCCAAATAGATATGATGTAATAGTAGTAGGAATGGGTCCTAGCTCTATTTTTTGTGCATACGAATTAATAAAGTTAAAAAAATATAATAAGGTACTATTAATAGACCAAGGCAAGCGTGTTGAAGATAGATATTGCCCTATTGAAAAAACAAATAAATGCGTACATTGTAAACCAATGTGCAATATTACAAATGGTTTTTCAGGTGCTGGAGCCTTTTCAGATGGTAAATTATCTTTATATAATAGCGAAGATGATGATATACATGTTGGAGGGAATTTACATAAGATAATAGGAGTTCCTGAAACAAAAAATCTAATTGATTATACAGATAAAATATATTTAGACTTCGGTGCAGATAAACACCTAGAAGGAACAGAATATAAAGAAGAAATAGCAAAGATTAATGATAGAGCCCAAAAAGAAGGAATCAGACTTATAAATATTCCAATAAGACACCTAGGAACAGAAAAAAGCCATGAAGTTTATGGAAGACTTGAAAAATATATTGAGGATAATGGAGTAGAAATGATGTTCCAAACTTCAGTAACAGATTTAATAATAGAAAATGACCACATTCAAGGAGTAAAAATAAAAGCATCAAAAGACCTAGAAAATGAAAAAATTGAGCAAACTGAAATATATGCTGACAAAGTAGTTCTAGCAGTAGGCAGAAAAGGTGCTAACTGGTTAGTTGATATGGCAAATAAACACAATATAAATACAGAAACTGGAATAGTTGATATTGGTGTTAGATACGAACTTCCAGATGAAGTAATGAAAGATGTAAACAAATATATGTATGAAGCAAAATTCATAGGTAGAGTTGGACCATTCAGAGATAAAGTACGAACATTCTGCCAAAACCCAAGTGGATTTGTTTCAGCAGAAGTTTATGATAATAACCTAACACTTGTAAATGGTCACTCATACAAAGAAAGAAAAAGCACAAATACAAATTTAGCAATACTAGTATCACACCATTTTACAAGCCCATTTAAACGCCCAATCGAATATGGTAGAAATGTTGCACAAAACTTAAACGACCTAGGAGCAGGAAACATAGTAGTACAAAGACTAGGAGATATATACAGAGGAAAGAGAACTTGGGATTATGAACTAGAAAGAAATACAGTGCAAGCTACATTAAAATCAGCAGTAGCAGGGGATATAACTTTTGCATTAGGATATAGAACAATGGTAAGTATTCTAGAATTTATAAGAGCAGTAGACAAAATAGTAGAAGGATTTGGAGCACCAGACAATCTACTATATGCACCAGAAATAAAGTTCTATAGCAACAAAGTAGTAATAGACAAGAACTTTGAAACAAACATAAAAGGCCTATACTCAATAGGAGATGGCGGAGGAATGACAAGAGGACTAATGATGGCATCTTGTTCAGGAATACAAATGGCAAGAAATTTATAAAAATGAAACTAAATTAAAACTTAAAAAGTATTATATGTGACTTGTAAGTAAAATTTACATTTTTGTAGATTTATGGTATAATTTATAGAATAAAGAGAACAAAAAATGAAAGGAAAGCCTATGAAAATACTACTAATAAATCATCTACCATTAGTAGGGTCAGGTAGTGGCGTATATACCACAAATCTTGCAAAAACCTTACAAAAAATGGGACACGAAATTTGTATAATCATGCCAGAAAATGAAACAAAAAATGTCGAAAATGAAGAATTTAAAAAATTTAAACTACACCCAGTGTATTTTAAAAATGAAGAAGAAATTCCAGGACAATTAGATTTTAACTTTCCATGTTTTACAAGTCACTCACGAAGTTCATTTAACTATTATGAAATGACAGATGCACAACTAAAAGAGTTTTGCAATAGCTTTGATGTAGCAATTAAAGAAGAAATCGAAACCTTTAAACCAGATATAATACACTCAGGCCATATATGGGTAATTTCAAGTATAGCATGTAAATATAATGTGCCAGTTGTAGTAACATCACATGGAACAGATGTTATAGGTTTACAAAAAGGTGATAGATTTAAGAAAATGGCAGAGTATGTAATAAAAAGAGCAAAAAAAATAATAGCAGTATCAAATGAAAATTGTAGACTAATTAAAGAAATTTTCCCTGAATCAAACCCAGAAGTAATACAAGCAGGATATGATCCAAAAGTATTTAACATACAAGAATACAACAAACAGGAAATTCTTTCAAAATATGGAATAGAATACACAAATCAAAAAATAGTGCTATATGCAGGAAGATTATCAGGATTAAAAGGTGTAGATATTCTTTTAAATGCAGCTAAAATTTACGAAAATGAGAATATAATTACTGTTATTGCAGGAAATGGTGCATTAAGAAAAGAATTAAGAAAACAGGCAAAAGATTTAGAATTAAAGAATACATATTTTATAGGTCATAAAAGCCAACGAACACTTAAAAAGTTATACAACATAGCAGATGTTTTTGCAATGCCATCCAGAATGGAAGCATTTGGATTAGTTGCAGTTGAAGCCTTAGCATGTGGAACACCTGTTGTTTGTACAGAAGCAGGAGGAATGAAAGAATACATAACAGAAAAAGTTGGAAAAATAGTAAAAACAGAAGACTACGAAGGACTAGCAAAAGCTCTAATGGAAATTCTGAAAAATGAAAATAAATATAACAGAGAAGAACTTTCAGAATATGTCAAAGAAAAGTTTGCACAAGAAAAATCAATTGCTAAGTTATTAGGAATCTATAACGAAGCGATAAAGGAGGAATGCTTATGATAGCAATAGTATGTAATTGTAGTGGATACAAATTAAAAAAAGAGGTATTAACATATCTAGAAGAAAAGAAAATTGACTATAAGGATTTTGGAACTTTTGATGAAGAAACACTAGATGACCCAGAAGCAATAAAAGAAGCCTGCAAAAGTATTCAAACAAAAAAATGTGATGTTGGAATATTTATCTCAGGCAGTGGATTTGGAATGGCAATGTTTGCTAACAAATTCAAAGGAATAAGAAGTGTAGATTGTTTTAATATTGAGGGTGCAAAAAGAGCAAAAGCACACTATAATGCAAATGTACTTGCATTACCAGCAGAATTTATAAGCTTAGATACAGCAATCAACATAATAAGAGATTGGCTAGGAACTGAGGTTCTTGGAGGAAGATATAAAGACAGAATGGATGTAATTCAAGAAATAGAAAAAGAAAACATGAAATAAACATACCAAAAAATATGTAATAAGGTGATAAAAATGGAAAAAAGATTTAGTATTATAATATGCGCTTACAATATTGAAAAATATATTAAAAAGGCAATTAACAGTGTTTTAAAACAAACTTTTGAGAATTATGAAATAATATTATTTAATGATGGTTCAGTAGATGGAACATTAAACAAAATGAAAGAATTTGAAGAAAATCCTAAGATTAAGATATTAAGTAGTGATATAAATAGAGGCTTAGGAGCAGGCAGAAATATCTGCATAAAAGAAGCAGAAGGCGAATACATAATATACTTAGATGGTGATGATACATTATATGAAAAAACAACATTAGAAAAAATTGATAGAGCTCTTCAAAAAAAATCACCAGATATTTGCTATTTTGGTGTTCAGTATGTAGAAGATGAAACAGGTAAAACCAAAATATATCTTCCAAATGAAGAAAACTCATGCAAAAAAGCAAGAATCCTTTGCGACATGCACTTTGCAGTATCAAGCAAATGTTGGAGAAGAGAGTTTTTACAAAAAAACAACATAACATTCATAGAAAAAATGTACTATGAAGATATGGTATATTCAATTAAGGCAGCAATACTATCAGAAAAATTAGATTTTGCTCAATTTCCAATATACAACTATCTAAGAAATAGAAAAGGTAGTATAATGTCAACACCTACTCTTGAGAGATGTACAGATATGTATAAAATGCTATCACATGTAATGAAATTATATGAAATAACACCAGATGAGTATAAACCATATCTACTTACATTCATAAAACAAGAAACCCTAAGTTTACCATATAAAAACAAAGTAATACTACAATCTTTAAAAGATAATAAAATGAACCCAGTATTCCCAAAAAGACACTATGAATTTAATCCAGAAGATGAAGATGTATTAATATAAAAAAGAGGAGAAAATATGTATTTAATAGTAGGACTTGGAAATCCAGAAAACGAATATAGCAACACAAGGCATAACATGGGCTTTAATGTTATAAATAAAATTGCAACAGACTGTGATATAAAAATTTCACAGTCTAAATTTAATGGACTATATACAGTTGAGCACATAAATGGGGAAAAGGTAATTCTTCTAAAACCACAAACATATATGAACTCAAGTGGAGAAAGTGTAATAGAGTTTAAAAAATTCTATAAAATTCCTGATGAAAACATAATCGTTGTATATGATGACATAGACTTAGAACCAGGAACAATTAGAATAAGAAAAAAAGGTGGTCCACGGAACTCATAATGGAATGAAATCAGTTGTTCATTATCTTCAATCAGAAAACTTTACAAGAGTTAGAGTAGGAATTGGTGCACCAAAGTTTAAGGAAGACATTATAAACTATGTAATAGGCCCAATTCCAGAAGATGAAAAAGAGAAACTTTCTCAAGGAGTAGCAAAAGCAGCAGAAGCAACAATGGACATTTTAAAAAATGGTGTAGATAAGGCAATGAACAAATTTAATACAAAATAGAAAGGATAGGCACATAAAATTATGTTAGAATTACTTATAAACAAACAAGAAAATTTAAAAACAATAATGCTAGTAGAAAATGGAATTTTAGTTGAAAAACACGAGGAACATGAAAATCAGAGAAGACTTGAAGGCAATATTTATATTGGAAAAGTTCAAAATGTTCTAAAAGGAATGCGGTTCAGCATTTATTGATATTGGAGAAGCAAGGCATAGCTTAATAAGAGTTCAAGATGTACTTCCAAAGGTAGATGTAACCAAAAATCAGATTCCGCAACAACCAATAGAAAAAGTTTTAAAAGAGGGAGACAGTATATTAATTCAAATAAGAAAAGATGGAACACAAACAAAGGGTGCAAAAGTAAGTACACATATCAACCTATCTGGAAGATTTACAGTACTAATGCCAGAAACTGATATTATAACAGTATCCCAAAAAATAGAAAGTGAAGTGACAAAAGAACGCTTAATAGATATCGCAAAAAAATATGTTCCACAAAATACGGGATTAATATTAAGAACATCAAGTGAAAATGCTACAGAAGAAGAAATAAAGGAAGACATACAAGAACTAGAAGAAAAATGGCGTAGCATTAAAGAAAAAGCTAAGAATACAAAAAAAGTTCCAGCCCTTATTTATGACAACATGGCCTTAATAAGAAGAACTGCAATAGATATAATCGATAGAGGACTAAACAGAATAATTGTAAATGATGGAGGTATATATAGAGAAATAAAAGAAACACTAAAAAACATCAAAGGTATAGAATTAGAACTAAGAAACGAAAATTTATTCAATATGTATTCACTAGAAACTCAAATACAAAAAATAAATAACAGAAAAATCTGGCTAAAATGTGGAGGATTCATTACAATAGATATGACAGAAGCCCTAACTGCAATAGATGTAAATACAGGTAAATATACAGGAAAGAAAAATATAGAAGAAACAATCTTTAAAGTAAATCAAGAAGCAACAGTGGAAATTGCTAAACAATTGCGTTTAAGAGATATAGGAGGAATAATTATAATAGATTACATAGATATGCACAAAGATGAAAATAAAACAGCAATTGAAGAACTACTAAAACTAGAACTAAAAAAAGACAGAGCAAAAACACAAGTAGCAGGATTTACTAA
Organism: uncultured Clostridium sp.; assembly: GCA_900554635.1. Taxonomy (GTDB): domain Bacteria; phylum Bacillota; class Clostridia; order TANB77; family CAG-508; genus UMGS1781. The sequence goes on from USHY01000006.1 coordinate 10,361, forward strand.
ACTAAACTTATTAGAAATGACAAGAAAAAATATGTGTAACAATGATTATTGTGAGGAGTAGAAATGAAAGTAGGATTTATATCACTAGGATGTACTAAAAATTTAGTAGATACAGAAATGGCAATAGGTCTATTTAAAGACCATAATTATGAAATTGTAAATAATGTAAAAGAAGCGGAAGTTATTATAATAAATACATGTGGATTTATAGAAAGTGCTAAACAAGAAGCAATAGATACAATGCTAGAAATGGCAGAATACAAAAAAACAGGACAATGTAAGTACCTAATAGCAATGGGATGCTTGGTTGAAAGATATAAAGCAGACCTTGAAAAATTAATTCCAGAAGTTGATTTGTTTATTTCAATAAAAGAATACGATAAATTATGGAAAAAAATAGAGGATTTGATAGACAGAAACAATCGCAATATAACCACAGCAAATCTTGATTACCTAGATAGAGTAATAACAACAGGCAAAGTTACAGCATACTTAAAAATAGCAGAAGGCTGTAGTAACAAATGCACATATTGCGCAATTCCAAATATTAGAGGAGAATATGTAAGCAGACCTTTTGAGGATATAATAGAAGAAGCAAAAAACTTAGCAGATAAGGGATATAAGGAAATAATAATAATTGCTCAAGACACAACAAAGTATGGAGAAGAATTATATGGAAAACAACGCTTACCAGAATTACTAGAAGAAATAAGTAAAATAGATGGAATAAAATGGATTCGTTTCCTTTATGCCTACCCAGAGAGCATTACAGAAGAACTAATCCAAACAGTAAAAAACAATCCAAAAATCTGCAAATACTTTGATATTCCAATACAACACATATCAGATACAGTACTAAAAAGAATGAACAGAAAAACGACAGGAGAAAAAATAGAAATACTAATACAAAAAATCCAAAAAGAAATACCAGAAGTGATTCTAAGAACATCGCTAATAGTGGGCTTTCCAGGTGAAACTAAAGATGACTTTGAAAAGTTATATAAGTTTGTACAAAAAGGATATTTCGATAAACTAGGAGTCTTCAAATATTCAAAGGAAGATGGAACACCAGCATCAAGATTACCAGAACAAATACACTATAAAACAAAACAAAAACGACTAGACCAAATAATGATGTTGGCACAAAAAATATCAAAACAAAAACTAGAACAAAAAATAGGCAAAGAATATGAAGTACTAATAGAAACCAAAACTTTTGATGAAAAGCAATATGCAGGAAGAACATACATGGATATACCAGAAGAAGATGGACTAATATTTATGCCAAACAAAAAACAAAACTTAGAAAATACTTGGGTAAAAGCAAAAGTAACAGGCGTTAAGAATTATGATTTATGCGGAGAAATATTATAAATACAAAAGGGCTAAATAAATAAAATAAGCCCTTTTATTTATTTGCTTTTTTGCCTGTAACCCTTGACATTTATGGCCATAAGATATACAATTAATTGTAATATTTTTTAGGAGGGAAAATGGAAATAGAGAAAATAGCAAAGATAATTAAACAAAATGGAGGCGAAACCTATCTAGTAGGTGGAGCAGTGCGTGATGCTATATTGAATATACCTATAAAAGATGAAGATTATTGCGTAACAGGTTTGACAGCAGAAAAATTTTTAAAACTATTTCCTGAAGCCAAATTAAGAGGAAAATCATTTGAAGTTTTCGATTTAGAACATAAAGAATTTGCATTAGCAAGAAAAGAAACTAAAATCGGAAAAGGACATAAAGAGTTTAAAATAGAGGCAAATGATGAAATAACTATTGAAGAGGATTTGGAAAGAAGAGATATAACAATAAACTCAATTGCACAAAATGTATTAACAAAAGAAATTATAGACCCATTTGGTGGTCAGGAAGATTTAGAAAGAAGAATTATAAGGGCTACAAGTGAAAAATTTAAAGAAGACCCATTAAGAGTTTACAGGGTAGCAAGAATTGCAGCTTGTTTGAACTTTGAAGTTTCTAAAAAAACTATAAATATGATGAAAAGCTTGAAAGATGAGTTAAATACTCTATCAAAAGAAAGGGTGTTTACAGAGTTTAGAAAAGCACTAGAAGCGGATAAACCATCAATTTTCTTTAATGTTTTAAGAGATGCTGAAGTTTTAGATGTACATTTTAAAGAAGTTTATGATTTAATTGGAGCAATTCAACCAATAAAATATCATCCAGAGGGAGACAGCTATAATCACACTATGCTAACTTTAGATAACAGCGCTAAAGTTACAAAAGACACGAAAATCAGATTTTGCGCATTAGTACATGATTTGGGAAAAGGAAGAACTCCAAAAGAAATGTATCCTCACCATTATAACCATGAGCAAAGAGGAGTAGAACCATTAAGGTTACTATGCAAAACATTGGGAACACCAAATGAATGGAAAAAGATGGGAACAACTTCTGTTTTAGAACACATGAAAGGCGGAGTATTTGCACAAATGACAGTTGCAAAAAAAGTAAGCTTCATAGAAAAGATAGACAAAAGTCTACTGGGACTAAAAGGCTTGCAAATAGTAGTCTACTGTGATAGAAGCCGAAACATAGAAAACAGCAAAGCAGAAATAATTGATAAACAATACGACTTTTGCACAATAGGAAACAAAATCCTCAAAACAATTGATGGAGAATACATAAAAAACAAATACAACCTAAAACCAGGAATAGAATTCGGAAGAAAATTACATGAAGAGAGAGTTAAGTGGTTAAAAAATAATATTAAATAGGAGGCAAGATATGGAAGATGATGTTAAGGCAATTATTTTAAAATCAATAGAGGATTATAATTATAGCGAAATAATCCTATTTGGTTCAAGAGCCAAAAACAAATACAGTGAAGATAGTGACTATGACTTATTATTAATAATGAACAATCCTTTATCTATACTTGAAATGAGAAAAATGCAGGTTGAAATCAGGAAAAAATTAGCATTACAAGGAATTGATGCTGATGTTATTGTAAAATCAAGAAAAATAATAGATGAATATAAAACCAAAAAAGGAAATATCATATATAATGCATTAAGGGAAGGAGTAACATTATGAGTGATGAAAAATATATTCAAGAATGGATAAACAAAGCAAATAAGGATATAAAAGCTGTGGAAAAATTAGAAAAAGAGGAAGATATTACTGAAATTGTTTGTTTTCATTGTCAACAAGCAGTTGAAAAATATTTAAAAGCACTTTTATTATCTAACAATGAAGATATACAAAAGACACACAATATTGATTTTTTGCTAAACAAGTGTAAAAAATATAATCAAGAACTAGAACGTTATATAGGAAATCCATTGTCAGATTATGCGGTTGATTTGAGATATCCAGATACTGCATATATTCCAACAGTAGAGGAAACAAAAGAAGCAATTGAATTAATGAATAAAATAATAAGTGTAATAAAAGAAACAATGAAAATTGTGTAGGAGGCAAATATGAACGAATATAGGACACATAATTGTGGCATGTTAAGAATTTCAAATGTAGGAGAAGAAGTTAGGTTAGCAGGATGGGTACAAAGAATAAGAAATCTTGGAGGAATGAAATTTATTGATTTAAGGGACCAATATGGAATAACTCAAATCATCATATCAGAAAACGAAGAATTACAAAAACAAGCAAAAGACCTAGTAACAGAGTGTGTAATATCTGTACAGGGTGTTGTTACAGAAAGAAGCAACAAGAACCCAAAGATTCCAACAGGAGAAATTGAAATACAAGCTAAAAATATTGAAATGCTTGGAAAATGCAAAAACATTTTACCTTTCGAAGTAAATTCTGAAAAAATTGATATATCTTCAGTAAGAGAAGACCTAAGATTAGAGTACAGATTCTTAGATTTAAGAAATGAAAAATTACATAGAAATATTTTACTTCGTTCTAAAGTAATGAAGTTTTTAAGAGATAAAATGGATGAGCTTGGATTTAGCGAAATACAAACTCCAATTTTAGCAAACTCATCACCAGAAGGAGCAAGAGACTTTTTAGTACCAAGTAGATTACACCCAGGTGAGTTCTATGCTTTACCACAGGCACCACAACAATTCAAACAATTACTAATGGTTTCAGGATTTGATAAGTATTTCCAAATAGCACCATGTTTTAGAGATGAAGACCCAAGAGCAGATAGAGCTCCAGGAGAATTCTATCAATTAGACTTTGAAATGTCTTTTGCAACACAAGAAGATGTGTTCAAAGTACTAGAAGAAGTTTTCACATCAACATTTAAACATTTTACAAACTGGAAAGTTGATAAAGGACCATTTATAAGAATACCATATAGAGAAGCAATGGAAAAGTATGGAAGTGATAAACCAGACTTAAGAAATCCATTAATAATTCAAGATGTAACAAAAATATTTGAAAATACTGAATTTAATGCTTTCAAAGGTAAAACAATAAAAGCAATTATAGTACCAAATGGAGCAGCACAAGGAAGAAAATTCTTTGATAGCATGACAGAATATGCAGTAAATGAACTAGAAGCAAAAGGCTTAGCTTGGTTAAAATCTGATAATGAAAACAATGTTTCAGGAGGAATTGCAAAATTCATAACAGATGATGTAAAGGCAGGCTTAGTTGAAATAGGACTAGAACCAAATTGTAGCATTTTCTTTGTAGCAGATGAATTAAAAACAGCACAAAAAATTGCTGGAGGACTTAGAATTGAATTAGGAAACAGACTAGATTTAATAGAAAAAAATACATATAGATTCTGCTTAATAGTTGATTTCCCAATGTATGAATTATCAGATGAAGGAACAGTTGATTTTAACCACAACCCATTTTCTATGCCACAAGGTGGAATGGAAGCGTTACTAAACAAAGATCCACTAGAAATTCTTGCATATCAATATGATGTAGTATGCAATGGGTATGAAGTGGCATCAGGAGCAGTAAGAAACCATAATCCAGAAATTATGGTAAAAGCATTCGAAATAGCAGGATACCCAGAAGAAGAAGTTGAAAAACGATTCGGAGCACTATACAATGCTTTCCAATACGGAACTCCACCACACGCAGGAGCAGCTCCTGGATTAGACAGAATGGTAATGCTGCTAGCAAACGAACCAAACATTCGTGAAGTAATAGCCTTCCCAAAAAACAAACGAGCACAAGATGCCCTAATGGGAGCACCAAGCGTGGTTACAGAGCAACAGTTAAAAGATATACATATTCAAGTAAGAAAATAGAAATTATAGCTAAACCCTAAGGGTGCTAATTAAAATCAGTTAGCACCCAATTTTTATGCCTGTTTTCAGAAGATGATAATTATGTAAATTTTGCATTTATTGGAAGAAAACATTGACTTTTGACAAAAAACGGTATAAAATATTGTATGTGGAAAAATACATAAAAAGTACGAGGAGGAAAGATGTTATGGGAGAAGTAATAGTTATAACATCAGGAAAAGGTGGAGTAGGAAAAACTACTACAACTGCAAACCTTGGTTCAAGTTTGGCTGAAGCTGGTAAAAAAGTGGTTTTAGTTGACACAGATATAGGACTTAGAAACCTTGATGTTGTTATGGGACTAGAAAATAGAATAGTTTATGATCTAGTTGATGTAATAGAAGAAAAATGTAAATTAAGACAAGCCCTTATTAAAGATAAACGTTTTGAAGAATTATTTTTATTACCTGCTGCCCAAACACGAGATAAAAATGCAATAAATGAAGAACAAATGAAAGATTTAACAAATAAGCTTAAAGAGGAATTTGATTATGTATTAATAGATTGTCCTGCTGGAATAGAGCAAGGATTTAAAAATGCAGTTGCTGGAGCAGATAGAGCAATTGTTGTAACAACCGCAGAAATATCTGCAATTCGTGATGCCGATAGAATAATAGGATTATTAGAATCAGCTGAAATTAAAAATCCAGAATTAATAGTAAACCGTTTAAGACCATCAATGGTAAAAAAAGGTGAAATGATGGATGTAGATGATATAGTAGATTTATTATCAATTGATTTAGTAGGTGTAGTACCAGATGATGAAAACATTATTACACAAACAAACAAAGGAGAACCAGTAATAAAAAATAAAAAAGCTCCATCAGGAAAAGCATACATAGAGATAGCAAAAAGAATTTTAGGTGAGAATGTTGATGTTACAATTCCAGGAAGAGAAAAAGGTTTCTTTGCAAGGATAAAAGGTCTATTTGGTAAGAAATAAAAACATTTGAATTTGGAGGAAACGCATATGTTTGAGAACATACTAAATTTTTTTAAGAAATTAGGAAAGAATGAGAATAAAGAAACAAATGGTAGCAAAAACAAGGCTAAAGAAAGACTTCACCTAGTATTAATGCAAGATAGAGCCAATGTTTCAGCAGACTTTTTAGAATTAATGAAACAAGAAATTATAGATGTAATAAAAAAATATATAGAAGTTGAAGAAAATGAAATTGATGTAAGACTTACAAATGAAGTAAAAGAAGATGGAACAACAGGTGCTCCATCTTTGTATGCAAATATTCCTATTGTGAATATTAGAAATGATATGAAAAAAGAAGTTCAAGAAGAAAAGAAAAAAGATGATGAAAAAAAAGCGGAAAACAGTGATAACAATGAAGAAGAGAAAAAAGAAACTAAGGAGGATAACGAGCCAAATAAATCAGAAGAAAAACAAGAAATATTAGAAGAAAAAAATGTTCAAGAAAATGATAAAAGTGATGACAAAGGTAACGATGAAAACAATGAATCCGATTCTAAAAAATAATATTATATTTTTAGGTTGAAAGGAAAATTATGAACAAAAAACAATTGAAAAATGTAGAATGGAGCATATTAATTTGCACAATAATTCTAATAGCAGTAGGTCTATTTGCCTTAGGAAGTGCAAGCAAATCTTCAGATTTAGAAGATTTAAAAAAACAGGCAATGTGGGTAGCTGTAAGCATTCCAGTTTTTGTAATTACAATGCTTATTGATTATAGAATGATTGCTAAAATAAGTATAGGATTTTATATAGTTTCAATAGTTTTGCTAATAGTGGTATTATTAACAAGTGCAATAAATGGAGCAACTAGCTGGTTTAGTATAGGACCTATTTCAATACAACCAGCTGAATTTGCAAAAATTGCAGTTGTTTTATTTTTAGCAAATATTATGTCTAAAATGTCTAAAAATGAAATAAACAAACCATTAAAACTACTTATGATTCTTGGAATTGCATTTCTACCAATTGTATTAATTACACTACAACCAGATTATGGTACAGCAATGGCATATTTAGTTGCAACAGTATTAATGCTTTATGTAGCAGGGCTTAAGAAAAGATATATAATAACAGCAATATTGATAGTAGTAATAGCTTTACCAATAATGTATTTCTTTGTTTTACCAGAACATGCTAAACAAAGAATAGATGTTTACTTAAACCCATACTTAGATCCTAGAGGAGCTGGTTATAACATAATACAATCAAAACTTGCAATAGGAGCTGGAAGACTTTTAGGACAAGGTTGGATGAATGGAACACAAACTCATTTAGGATTTTTATATCCTAAAACCACAGACTTTATATTTGCTGTAATAGGAGAAGAAATGGGATTTGTAACATGCTCATCAATAATAATTCTATATATAACACTAATTACAAGAAGCATAAGTGTTGCGAAAAATGCAAGAGATGATTTAGGCTCATATATTGCTACAGGAATTGTGCGGAATACTTTTGTTCCATGTTCTTGAAAACATAGGAATGACAGTAGGATTATTACCAATAACAGGAGTTCCACTACCATTTATAAGCTATGGAGGAAGTTCAATGATAACAAATATGATAGCAATTGGATTACTTCTAAATATAAGCTCACAAAGACAAAAATCAATATTTAATTAAGGAAAAAAATATGTATATTAAGAAAATAAAAATAGGAAATGTAGAATTAGAAAACAACATATTACTTGCCCCAATGGCTGGCGTTACAGATTTAAGCTTTAGAAAAATATGCAAAAAATATGGTAACCCAGGACTTGTTTGTACAGAAATGATAAGTAGTAAAGGATTATTTTATAATGATAAAAAAACCGAACAGTTTTTAGAATTAAACGAAGAAAAAAGACCAATAGCAATTCAAATATTTGGAAACGACCCAAGTGTTATGGCTGAAGCTGCAAAAAAGGTAGAACTATATGCAGACATAATAGATATAAATATGGGATGCCCAGCACCAAAAGTTGTAAAAAATGGTGATGGAAGCAAGTTGTTGCTTAATTTAGAGCTAGTGGAAAAAATAGTTTTTGAAGTTGTAAATGCCTGCAACAAACCAGTAACAGTAAAAATAAGAAAAGGCTGGAATGATGAAAACATTGTTGCTGTTCAGGCTGCTGAAGCTATAGAAAAGGCTGGAGCAAGTGCAATAACAGTGCATGGAAGAACAAGAGAACAATATTATTCAGGACAAGTAGACTTAGATATTATAAAAAAAGTAAAAGAAGCAGTTAAAATACCTGTAATAGGAAATGGAGATGTAAAAACTGCACAAGATGCAATAAAAATGTTTGAATATACTGGTGTTGATGGTATAATGATTGGCAGGGGAATTTTAGGAGAACCTTGGAAAATCAAAAACATAATTAATAAATTAGAAACAGGCTTGGAATTGCCAGAAAAAACTCCAGCAGAAAAGTTAAATGTAATTAAAGAACACATAGAACTTGAAATAGCTGAAAAGGGAGAATATGTAGGGATTAGAGAAATGAGAAAACATATTTGTTGGTATCTAAAGAATTTGCCAAATTCAAGCAGTGTAAGACAAATAATAAATCAATTAGAAAGTAAAGATGAAGTAATTAAAAAATTAACAGAGTATTTTGAAACTCTATAAGGAGAAAAAACAATGGACAAACAAAAACATATAAGAAATTTTAGTATAATTGCACATATAGACCATGGAAAATCAACACTTGCAGATAGATTGATTGAAAAAACAGGACTTTTATCTTCAAGAGAAATGGAAAGTCAAATTTTAGACAATATGGACATTGAAAGAGAAAGAGGAATAACAATTAAATCTCAAGCTGTAAGAATGTTGTATAAAGCCAAAGATGGAGAGGAATACATACTTAATCTAATAGATACTCCTGGCCATGTTGATTTTAACTATGAAGTTTCAAGAAGTCTAGCCGCATGTGAAGGTGCGATTTTAGTTGTGGATAGTAGCCAAGGTGTTGAAGCACAGACGCTAGCTAATGTGTACCTAGCATTAGATAATAACCTAGATATTTTACCAGTTATAAATAAAGTAGACCTACCAAGTGCAAGACCTGATGAAGTGAAACATGAAATAGAGGATATAATAGGAATTCCAGCAATGGATGCCCCATGTATATCTGCAAAATCTGGATTAAATATTGAAGAAGTCTTAGAAAGAGTTGTAACAGACTTCAAACCACCAGTAGGAGACACCTCAAAACCATTAAAATGCCTGATTTTTGATTCTCTATATGATAATTATAAAGGGGCAGTAAGTTATGTTAAAGTAGTAGAAGGAACTGTAAAAACAGGTGATGAAATATTATTTATGGCAACAAAGAAGAAATTTGTTGTTACAGAGCTTGGATATTTAGAACCAGGGAGATACCAACCAGCAGACAAACTAGAAGCTGGAGAAGTTGGCTATATAGCTGCAAGCATAAAAACTGTTTCAGACTTGAGTGTAGGAGACACAATAACACATGTGAATGAACCAGCAAAAGAACCATTGCCAGGCTATAAAAAAGCAAACTCAATGGTATTTTGTGGGGTATATCCATTAGATGGTGGAGATTATGAAAATTTAAAAGAAGCATTAGAAAAACTAAAATTAAATGATGCAGCTTTAAGTTATGAACCAGAAACATCAGTTGCTTTAGGATTTGGATTTAGGTGTGGTTTTTTAGGATTATTACACCTAGAAATAATTCAAGAAAGACTAGAAAGAGAATTTGACCTAGATTTAATTACAACAGCACCATCAGTTATCTACAAAGTGCACAAAAAGGATGGGGAAATAATCGAACTATATAACCCGGTAGACTTACCACCTACACAAGATATTGACTATATTGAAGAACCAATGGTAAAAGCTGAAATAATGCTTCCAAAAGACTATGTTGGAAATGTAATGGAAATATGCCAAAATAGAAGAGGCATATACTTGGATATGAAATATTTAGATTCAACAAGAGTAAGCTTAGAATACGAAATGCCATTAAATGAGATAGTTTACGACTTTTTTGATACACTAAAATCAAATACAAAAGGATATGCTTCATTAGATTATGAACTTACAGAATATAGAAAATCAGAACTTGTAAAATTAGACATACATATTAATAATGAACAAGTTGATGCGCTTTCATTTATAGTCCACAAAGATACTGCTTATACTAGAGGCAGAAAAATGGCAGAAAAACTAAAAACAGTAATTCCAAGACAACTATTTGAAGTGCCTATACAAGCAATAGTAGGAGGTAAAATAATAGCAAGAGAAACTATTTCTGCAATGAGAAAAGATGTTTTGGCAAAATGCTATGGTGGAGATATAACAAGAAAGAAAAAATTGCTAGAAAAACAAAAAAAAGGCAAAAAGAAAATGAGACAAATAGGAAGTGTGGAAGTACCACAAGAAGCATTTTTAGCGGTTCTTAAGTTAGATGATGAATAAAATTTAAAGGGTGATACAAATGACAGAAAAGGAACTTTTGAAATTAATAGATAGTAAAAACAATCAAAATCGGTTGCTTTACATATATAATCATTAGCAGATTTTTGGCAATTCCAGAAAGTCAAGGTTTAGCAGTTTTAAAATATCCATTGTTTCAGAGATTTAACAAAAATAGAAAATTTAAAACAAAAGAAGAAGTTTTAAATGATAATTTCGAGCATATTTTAAAAAAGACAAATAGTGACTATATATATACACTATTAGATCTGCTAATGCAGGATACTGATACACAACCAATTATCAAAAACAATATTGACTTAATATTAAAGAGGTTTGACACTCCAGAAAGAAAAATTGATAATACAGATTACCAAATTGAATTGTTAGGTTCATACAAAGTGGACTTTATTAAACATCTACGAAGCACCCCAGGAGGAAGCCAGCTACTAGAAAAATATGGAGAAGAACTTTTAATTAAAACACAGTTTAAAGATTTAGCAGGACTAGCTAGAGCATTAAATGATATTTCACCAGAACTTAATGAGAAGATTGAAGAAATATTACAAAGAAGAAAATTGGATTTTGCAAAATCTCTACTGTGCAAAAGGAAAACTTATGATATGGAGAATACAAAAGAATTAATAGACAACTATTCTGAAACATTATCTATCATCATAGATGAGTTGCTTCAAAGCGAAAAAGTTGGTTTAAGGAATATAAAAGACATTGGTACTGGAAGCTATAGTTTTGTATATCAAATAGGAAGCAAAGTTCTAAAAGTTGGAAAACCAAGAGAAACATACAATATTCCTAACCATCCAAGAATTTTACAACCAATTGCAAGAACAAATTTACTAGATAAACACAACAATCCTTTAGCTTGTATAGAAATCTCAGATAAGGTTCGGACCGCTTTCAGATCAAACAGGAATAACAGCAGATGAGCTTTATGCAGTGTACAAAGAACTAAGAAACAGTGGAATTATATGGACAGATGCTCGAGGTGCTAATGCAGGAAGGTTAATAAACCCAAACACTAAAACACTAAACGGAGAGTATTTTGATGTGTCACCAAATGCTGTTGGCTTCGATAAAAAAAGTGAAAACACAGAATTACAAATAGGCGATATTGTAATATTAGATACAGATTACATATATAGAGAAGATGCTGAAAAAATCTGGTGGCCAGGTGGAAACTCATATTCTGAATATTTTGAAAAACAGTGGCAACAAGAAAAACAGCAAGAAATTGCAAATAATTATAATAATAAAGGAGAAATGGAAAGTGAAAAATCAAAAAGAAAAGATGAAGAACATTCAAAATAATAAAAACAATGAATTTCAAGACCAAGTTGAAGGAAGAAATTCAGTTTTAGAATTGTTAGAAACAGAAAAAGATATTAATAAAATATTTATTGAAAGAGGAGAAAAACATGGTTCTATAAACAAAATAATAGGAATGGCAAAAGATAGAAAAATAGTAATAGTTGAAGTTGACAAAAACAAATTAAATCAAATGGCTCAAAGTAACAATCACCAAGGTGTAATAGCTATAGTACCACCATTTAATTATTGTGAAGTTGAAGATATTCTTAATGAAGCAAAATTAAGAAAAGAACCACCTTTTATACTAATTTTAGATGGCATAGAAGACCCACATAATCTTGGGGCAATAATAAGAACTGCAGAAACAGCTGGAGTTCATGGGATAATAATTCCTAAAAGAAGAGCATGCTCAGTAAATAGCACCGTATGCAAAGTTGCAAGTGGAGCAGTGGAACATATGAAAATAGCAAGAGTGAACAATCTAAATGATGAAATAAAATACCTAAAAGAGCATGATGTTTGGGTATATGGAACAGCAATAGAAGCCACAAAATATTATTATGAAGAAAATTTAAAAGGTTCAATTGCTCTAGTAATAGGAAATGAAGGAGAAGGCATGTCAAGACTTATTAGAGAAAACTGTGATGTTCTTCTAAAAATACCAATGAAAGGAAAAATTACTTCTCTAAATGCTTCAGTATCTGCTGGCATTGTAATGTATGAAGCTGTTAAACAAAGAATGTAAGAAAATATTATGTAAAATGACAAAAAAAACCAGAATTTTTTTGTCATTTTTTATTGACTTACAAAATCTGATATTATATACTATAAGCGTATATAAATTTACAAATGATAATTGGAGGAAAAAATGTCTAAGATTAAAAATGTCCAAAAGCTAATATTGTGCTTGGCGATATTATTCTATATAGTAATAATACTTTTTTCAAACAATAGTGCTTGTGCTGCAACAAGAACAAGTGATTTATCAAAATTAATTAATTATCCCGAAATTTACACAGCTGTCCAAGAAATGAAAACAGCTCATCCTAATTGGACCTTTACAATTCTTTACACTGGCTTAGATTGGAATGAGGTGTTGGAAAATGAAACAACAAAGAAACATACTAGGAGTCTAGTTCAAAAACCAGTTATATTAGGTGATATTAATGATTGGATTTGCCCAATATGTTACAAAACACCGCAAGACAATGGCTCATGGTTATGTGCTTCAAATAAAACTGCATCATACTACATAGATCCAAGAAATTGGATAAATGAAACATATATCTTTGCTTTTGAAACTCTATCTTTCAATAGTGAAACACATACACTAGAAGGAATTAAAACAATGCTTTCTGGAAGTTTTATGGACACAGATTCAATTAAGTATATAGATACAAATGGGGAAGAAAAAATCATTGAAAAATCTTATGCCCAAATAATATTTGAAGCTGCTAAAGAAAATGGAATTAGCCCATACCATTTAGCATCTAGAATTTTACAAGAGCAAGGGAAAGGCAATAGTTCATTAATTTCAGGAAAAAGAGAGGGCTTCATTGGATGTTATAACTATTTTAACATTGGTGCAAGTGGCAATAATGAAACAGAAATTATAGTGAATGGACTAACAAGAGCAAGAGATGAACAATGGAACGACCCTGAAAAATCAATAAAAGGCGGAGCAAAATTTTTAAAAGGTGGATACATAGGAAATTACCAAGATACTCTATACTTACAAAAGTACTGTGTAGATAACTCTTGTAAATATGGGCTATATGGACATCAATATCAACAAAATGTTTCAGCACCATACACAGAAGGCTCTAGTGTTTATGATGCATATGAAAAACTTGGAATATTAGATAGCAATTTTAACTTTATAATCCCAGTATATGAAAATATGCCAAGTTTAGCATCTGTAAAACCAGGTAGAAACTTGGAAATAATAACAGAAGATGTTATAGTAAATACAGAAACAACAGCTCTTACAATTAGAGGCGGACCTGGTACAGGATACTACATAAAAGCGAAAGCTCCAAAAGGGACTAAATTAGTAAGAATTGAAAAAGCAGTGGAACCACTAAGTGATGGAATTTATTGGGACAAGGTTGTATATTGTACAGAAGGCAACATTGTAATTGGATATGCTTCAAGGGAATATTTAAAAGAAACTGAAACACAGGAAATTGTTAATGAAGAAAAAACAATCCAAGTACTTTGTGCATTAAAAAATGGACCAGCATCTACGGTAAATACAAGGGTAAAACAAATTTTAAAGCCAGGAACAAAAGTAACAGTAATAGATAAAATTCAATACTCAAGCTTTGGGCACACATGGTACAGAGTTAAACTTGAAGATGGAACTCAAGGATATGTATCATCTGTATATTTTGAAAAAGAACCAGAAGTAAAATATAAAATAGATGGAACATTTGTAAAAGTAAACCCAGATACAAAAATAACAGAAATACCAGAGGCAGTGCTAACAGGTGAAATTTTTGGAACAGGAGCTAAAATTAAAATAGGGGAAACAGAATACACCTTAGTAATGCTTGGCGATGTTAATGGCGATGGACTTGTAAAATCCAAAGATTATATGATGATTAAGAATTATATAATGGGAACTTTAGAACTTAGTGAGGCCGAGAAAAAAGCAGCTGATGTCAATAAAGATGGAGAGATAAAATCTAAAGATTATATGATGATTAAAAACCACATAATGAATATTTCTACTATTAGTTTATAAGGAGAAAAACAATGAAGAAGATAAATATTAAAATTTTATTAATACTAACTTTAAGTATATTATTTATAATGCTACCAGTGTATGTTCATGCAGCAGGAAGTTTTTCAATAACTGGTTCAGCATCTTTAACAACAGGAGATGCAAAAACAATAACTGTAAGTGCAACAGGATGTGCAGGGCAATTTAGTATAAGTTCATCAAACTCTAGTGTAGTAACAGTAAACCCTTCATCTGTATGGCTTGATAACAGCAGTTCATCAATTACAATAACAGCGAAGGGTGCAGGAACAGCAACAATAAAAATAACAGCAACAGATGTTACAGATACAGAACTAAATGATGTAACAGGTTCAAAAAGTTGTACAGTAACAGTAACTGCTCCAAAACCAGCAGAACCTGAAACACCAACACAACCAACTACACCATCAGACAACAATACAACAAAACCTTCAAACAATAATACTACAACAAAACCATCTGGTAACACAACAAAACCTGCAGAAGCAAAAAAATCAAGCAATTCAAAACTTGCAAAACTAGAAATTGCGGAAGGTACAATTTCACCTGAATTTAGTAGCGATATTACTGAATATACAATTTCATTACCAAATGAAATTGAGAAACTAAGCATAGCTGCTTCTCCAGACCATTCAAAAGCAACTTTTTCAATCAATGGAAATGAAACATTAAATGTTGGAGAAAACAATATAGAGATTGTAGTAAAAGCTGAAGATGGAAGCGAAACAAAATACAAAATTCTAGCAACAAGAGCAGATAAAGAACTATCTTTATCAGCATTAAGTATTTATTATATAAACGAAAAAGGCCAAAACACAGCACTACCGATAGAACCAACATTCTCATTTGATACATATGAATATACTTTAGAAAAACTTTCTCACGAAATAAAAGAAATAAAAATAGAAGCAATAGCAAACAAGGAAAATGCTAAAATAGAAATAACAGGAAATGAAGAACTAAAAACAGGTAAAAATACAATACAAATAAAAGTTACTCTAACAAAGGAAGATGAGCAAGAAGAACAAAAAATATATACTATAACTGTTGAAAAAGAAGAAGAACCAGTTACAGCATCTCTTACAGCAATTGATAAAATAGGTAAATGGTTCCAAGGCATAGGCCAAACAATAGGAAGCTGGATCTCAACAAACTTTCAAAACATAATCAATGTGATGTTAATAATATCTGCAGCTGGAATGATAGGACTAACAATATACTATATACAAGACTACAAAAACTATCAAAAACTATTAGCAAAACTTGCAGAGTACAATAAAGAAAACCTAATGGAACGAGCAAATGTAGCCCTAAACCCAGAAATGGCAATCAACAATGAACAAACAGATACAGAAACTATCAAACCAAATAATGAACAAGCACAAAAACAGTCACAGGAAATTGAAGAGGCTAAGGAAGAGAAAAAAGAAGTAAGATTAGGTAGAGGCAGAAGATTTAGAGAATAAAAAAGCAAGGCTTTTAAGTGAAGTGATAAAATAAATGTAGACACAAAAAAACGTGTTTACATTTATTTTTTTGATATAATGAATGAGAAAGGAGAGGGATTTATGCCAAGAATTAGAAAAGAACCTAATAGGTATTGGTCAAAAGAAGAAAAATTAAGAATAATTAATTTAGTGCTTAATGACGGATTATCAACAGAGCAAGCAGCCAAACAAGAAGATATTTCTGGAGGAATGTTAAGGAATTGGATAAAACAATATTTAGAACAGGGTGAAAATGCATTAGAAAACAAGAAAAAACCAGGGAATCCACTAATAAAATATTCTAGACGAAAAGAATTAACACAAATAGAACAGTTAGAATATGAAAATATGAAATTAAGAATTGAGAATGAAAGATTAAAAAAAGGATACATTTTGAAAGGAGATGGTTCAGTTGTAATCTTCAAGTAATAAAAGAAAGAGAATTTGAAATAGTATTAGAATTAAGTAAAGAATACAATATAAAATCATTATGTGAATATATGAATATTTCCAAAAGTGGATATTACAAATGGTTAAAAAATATTGGTAAATTAAATAAATATGAAATAGATAGATTAGAATTACAGAAATTAATAGAAGATATACATAGAAGAAAACCAAGTTATGGATATAGAAGAATAAATGCGAAAATACTAACTGAAACTGGTTGGATAGTAACAGATAATCTTGTTCATAAGGTATGCAAGTCATTGAATATAAAGTCAAAAGCAAGACATTACAGATACAAACGACCAGGAGAAGAATCATTAAAAAATGAAATGTTAAATAATAAAATAAAAAGAGGATATAAAGACCTTGAAACAATTTTTCACACAGATCAAGGTGCAATATACTCCTCACTATCTTTTAACAATATACTTAAAGATTTCTTTATTACCCGTTCTATGTCTAGAGCTGGAACTCCAACTGATAATCCAGTAATAGAATCAAAAAATGGTTGGTTAAAGAAAGAAATGTATATTGACTTTGATATTAATAATTATAGCACAGTTCAGGAATTTATAAAAGAGATAGTAGAAGACAATAATAATTATAGACCAAGTTATGCATTGAATTATAAAACCCCAGTTGAGTATAAAGCTCAACTAGGGTTTGCATAGCATCTGATTTTTTGTGTCTACTTTTTGTTGACAACTTCACCTTTAAGCTTTGCTTTTTATTTGGAGCCACCAGGGAGAATCGAACTCCCGACCTACAGGTTACGAATCTGTTGCTCTACCAACTGAGCTATGGTGGCAATAACCACATTATAGCTTAAATTTATATAAAATTCAATAAAAAATAAATAATTTCCAAAAATTTGCATATAATACAAATTGTGAGGATGATTTTTATGAGAAAAACTGAAAAAATTGATGCGGAACTGGTAGAGTGTATTCTTAAAACAAAAAATGAGCTAAACATTGCAAGCAAAAATTTCGAACAAGCAGATAATGAACTGATAGATTATTATTTATACCAAATTAAGGCTAACAAAGCAAAACTTGATTATCTAATAAAAGAAGTTAAGAAAAAAGGTTTTATATTAGACCCAATAAGCGAGTTTAAAATAAGAATAAGCTAGATATCATATTTGTCCAAGGTAATTCATAACCTTTAAAATAAGGGGAGTGATTACTTTGAAATTTTTAAAATTTATTGTAAGCATTATAATAGGCGGATTCCTAATATATCTAATTAACAAGCTTGGAAAAACTATAGGACTTCATATTGGCTTAAATGCAGTAACATCAGCAACTATAGGCGTTTTGGGAGCACCTGGAGCATTGCTCCTTCTGGCAATAAAAAAATTTTGAAAAAATTGTAAAAAAATGTTTACTTTTTTAGAATTTTAATATACAATAGAAGCAATTGAGTAAATGTTTTAAATACAAAGGAAAACAAACGGAGGGAGTTTCAAATGAAAATTTTAATGTTGACTTGGGAATATCCACCAAGAATAGTAGGTGGAATTGCAAGAGTAGTAAATGACCTATCTAAAAGACTAATAAAAGATGGCCATGAAGTAACTGTTATTACATACAGAGAAGGAGAAGCACCATATTATGAAAACGACAAAGGTGTTGATGTATATAGGGTAGATAACTATATGATTAATCCAAATAATTTTATAGATTGGATAATGCAACTAAACTTTAACATGATAGCGAAGGCAAATGAGTTAATTGCAGAAAATGGAAAGTTTGATGTAATTCATGCGCATGATTGGCTAGTTGCATATAGTGCAAAAACACTTAAAAACTCATATGGCATTCCACTTGTAAGTACAATACATGCTACAGAAGCAGGAAGAAATAGCGGAATACATGATGAAACACAAAGATATGTTAATGACACAGAATGGCTACTAACATATGAATCATCAGAAGTTATAGTAAACAGCAAATTCATGAAAAATGATTTGCAAAGATTATTTGGTTTACCATATGAAAAAATAAATGTAATACCAAACGGAGTAAATACTAATTCATATTCAGGAGTAGAAAGAGACTATGAATTTAGAAGACAATATGCAGCAGACAATGAAAAAATTATTCTATTCATGGGCAGACTAGTTTATGAAAAAGGTGTACAACATTTAATCTCAGCAATGCCCAAAATTTTAGATGGATATCATGATGCAAAACTAGTTATAGCAGGAAAAGGCGGAATGATAGATGAGTTAAGAGCTCAAGTAGAAACAATGGGACTAAGCCAAAAGGTATATTTTACAGGATACTTAAATGCAAAACAGGTATCAAAAATGTATAAATGTGCAGATGTTTCAGTATTTCCAAGCACATATGAACCATTTGGAATAGTTGCGTTAGAAGCAATGCTAGCAGGAGTACCAACAGTAGTCTCTGATGTAGGAGGATTAAATGAAATTGTAGAACATGGAGTAGATGGAATGAAAAGCTATGCAGGAAATCCAAACTCACTTGCAGATTCAATTCTTGCATTACTACTAAACCCAGAATTATGTGATAAAGTTTCAAAGAATGCTAAATTAAAAGTTAAAAATGAATACAATTGGGGGAAAATAGCCCAAGATACATATTTTACATACGAAAAAGCAATTTGTCAAACAATGGCTGAACGCCAAGCACATCAGATGTTACAAGAAAAGGCTAAAAAGGCTAAAAAAGCAAAAGGTACAGAAAATGAAATTACAAATTTATTATCTTTCAAAAAACGCCAGGCATATGCTTAAATGTAAAGGAAGTGATATAAAATGTATGTGTATGATGAAGCAAACAACCTAGCAAAAGCAATTCAAGAGAGTAGAGAATACCTAGAATTTAAAAAAGCTAAAGAAGATGTCTCTAAAAACCCTGAAATGAAGACTAAAATTGATGAATTCGAGAAAACAAGATATGAAGTTCAAGCAATGTCTTTTCAAGGAAAAGATGACCCAGAAAAAATGAAAAGATTACAAGAAATGTACAATATATTAAATAATGATAAGAAAATTAAAGAATATTTTGATATTGAGGTGCGTTTTAATATAATGCTAGCAGATGTTAATAAAATAATAAGCGAATCAGTAAAAGATTTATTATAAAAAAATCCCCGGGTAAGGGGAATTTTTTTATATATCCATTTGGCTACTTAAGAACCCTGCAGCTGATTGCACAACTTTAAGCTCAGTATCTCCCATTTCAGTGTTTTGATCTTTTGAGAGTAAAATTACACTTCCTATAACATCACCATCACTAATAATTGGGTAGATAACTTGTGAATTGTATCGCCTTTCTTTATTGTCATTTTGTGTGATAGGTAATGCAATTTCATTATTAGCCTTACTAGTATATATTTCTTTGTTTTCAATAACTTTTTCCAATTCAGGACTCAAAGATTGTTCCAAAAATTCCTTTTTTGAACCTCCAGAAACTGCAATAACAGTATCTTTATCTGTTATACAAGCAATATGTCCAGTTGTTTTAGAAAGAGTTTCAGCATAGCCAGTTGCAAATTCAGAAAGTTCACCAATAGGTGAATACTTCTTTAAAATAACTTCGCCCTCTTTGTCTGTGAAAATCTCAAGAGGATCCCCTTCTTTAATGTGAAGAGTTCTTCTAATCTCCTTAGGAATAACAATCCTGCCCAAATCATCAATTCTTCTAACTACTCCAGTTGCTTTCAAAACCTTACCTCCTTTAAACTTTTATGTTCAAAAGTAGTATTTGGAAAAATCAAAAAAATATTCATAAATTTGACAAAATTTTTTTCCAAAAACAAAATATTTCCCTAAATCTATTGAAAAATACTACCATTTGAGTGTATAATAATAAAGTAGTCTAGGAGGAATGAAATGGAAAATATAAATTTAAAAGATACCTATTTGAAATTTTTTGAAAGTAAAGGTCATAAGGTTATACCAAGTGCACCTATAATACCAGAAAACGATCCTACTTGCTTGTTTAACACTGCTGGTATGCAACCATTAGTACCATATTTAAAAGGTGAACCACATCCAGAAGGCACTCGTTTAACAGATGTTCAAAAATGTTTCAGAACTAATGATTTGGACTCTATTGGCGATACAACACACCATACTTTCTTTGAAATGCTTGGAAATTGGTCTTTAGGGGATTATTTTAAGGAAGAGGCTATTTCTTGGAGTTTTGAGCTTTTAACAAAACACCTAAATATTCCAGTAGAACGATTAGCAGTTACTGTATTTAAGGGAAATGATATCGTTCCAGCAGATACAGAATCAGCTGAAATTTGGAAGAAAAATGGAATAAAAGAGGAAAGAATTGCATTTTTAGGTGAAGATAACAACTGGTGGCCTAACATGGAGCTTACAGGACCTTGTGGACCAGATACAGAAATATTTTATTGGAGAAGCAATGAAGCAATTCCAGATAGATTTGACCCTGATAATGAGAATTGGGTTGAGATTTGGAACAATGTTTTTATGCAATATAATCATGAACCAGATGGAACTTTTAAACCGTTAAAAAATAAAAATGTTGATACAGGACTTGGTGTTGAAAGGGTTACAGCTATATTGGAAGGATACACAGATAACTACAAATCATCTGTTTGGAGAGATATAATAGAAAAAATTGAAGAAATTTCAGGATTAAAATATGATGAACAAAACAGCAAGGCAATGAGAATAATTGCAGACCATATAAGAGCTGTTGTAATGATTGCAGGAGATGATGCTGGAATTAAACCTTCAAACACTGACCAAGGATATATTCTAAGAAGATTGATAAGAAGAATAATAAGATATGCTAAAAAATTAAATATAGATATAAATAGCAATTGGGAACAAGAATTAGCAGAAATTATAATTGAAAAATATTCAAAATACTATTCTGAACTTGAAAGAAACAAAGAAGTAATTTTACAAGTACTAAAAGATGAAAAGATTAAATTTAGTAGAACACTTGAAAAAGGTTTAAAAGAATTTGAAAAAGCAATAAAATTAATAGAAGGAACAGAAATTAATAAAGATATAGCATTTAAGTTATATGATACATATGGTTTCCCAATCGAATTAACAGAAGAACTTGCAAAAGAACAAGGATTAACTGTTGACACAGAAGGATTTAAACAAAAATTTGCAGAACATCAAGAAAAATCGAGAGAAGGTGCTAATCAAAAATTTAAAGGAGGCCTTGCTTCAACAGGAGAAATGGAAACTAAATACCACACAGCAACACACCTTCTAAATGCAGCATTAAAGAAGGTTCTAGGACCTCATGTTCATCAAAAAGGAAGCAACATAACAGCAGAAAGAATGAGATTTGATTTTTCACATAGTAGCAAGATGACAGATGAGGAAAAACAAAAAACTGAGGATTTAGTTAATGAATATATAAAAATGGCAATTCCGGTTGAAAAACTAGAAATGAAGAAAGAAGATGCAATTGCCCAAGGTGCAGAAGCAATGTTTTTAGATAAATATGGAGATATTGTATCTGTTTATAAAATTGGAGATGTTTCAATGGAACTATGTGGAGGCCCTCATGTTCACAATACAAGTGAATTAGGACACTTTAAAATAAAAAAAGAGGAAGCATCATCAGCAGGGGTAAGGCGAATTAAAGCAATACTTGAGTAAAGGAAGGGGCGAATTTAAAATGGAAGATTGTATTTTTTGTAAAATAATAAACAAAGAAGTTCCATCAACAATTGTATATGAAGATGAGGATGTTATAGCATTCAAAGATATACATCCAGTAACGCCAGTACATATTTTAGTTATTCCTAAAAAACATATTTCAAGTTTAGTTGAATTAAAAAAAGAGGATGAAGCTGTTATTGGTAAGATTTATAGTGTTATAAATAAAATTGCAAAACAAGAGGGAATACTTAATAAAGGTTTTAGAGTAATAGTAAATTGCGGAGAAGATGGAGGGCAAGTTGTTAAACACATTCATTTCCACTTACTTGGAGGAAAAAAATTAGGAGTTAAAATTTCATCATAAAAACAAAACTGTTCATATATGCTATGAACAGTTTTTGCTTATTTAAAATATGTATATAACACATTTTAAATCTGTGGGGGTGGAAGACAAATATCCACCCATAGTATTTTAAGGCATATAATTCAAATTAGCAACCACCACAACCGTTATTTCCTCCACAGCAGCAGCAGATTATTATTAATAGAATTATAATCCAGCAGCAATCGTTTCCAAATCCGAAACCGCCACATCCGCATCCTCTATTTTCTGGCATATCGCTTTCACCTCCCTGATTAAAGAAAAAATCTTAAGTCTTTTTCTTCATTCGTTATGTTATATAGTATTCTGGGGAGGAAAAAAGTGTTACAGATTTTAAAAAATAAAAAAAGAAGGCGAGACAATATGTCCCGCCATTTGAGGTTAATTTTGCATTATGCTCCAGGCATCTTCAAGTTCAGAACTATCAAAGATAATTTCAAAAGCACGGTTATCTTTGTTGAGAACTCTGGTAATTCTCTGAAGAAAATCCAACTGTCTGATTTGCTTTACTGTAAGGTTTTCGAACTTATCCGACTTGTACGAATTTAGGTCAGCATCAACATGATACTTTTCAAATTCTTGAAAGTTTTCAGCTTCGATGGTGCCATTAGAGTACACAAAAATGGTAACTGTCATCAATTCTTGAAGTTTTAATTCCGCAGCTTGTAATTCTTCCCAAAGGAATGAATTGTCAGAATTTACCTGAGAAATAGATTCTTGAATTGATTCTCTTTTTGCCACAAGCTCTTCAAAGTCAGATGAGAGTAACTGAAGTCGGCTTTTAAATTCACCAAGTTCGATTTTGATAGCATGCATGGCATCAGTCTTTTCTTTTCTCTCTTTGACTAAGCGTTTAAGTAACACTTCGTTTTCAAAGATTGAAGAATGTAATAATTCGATATCATTTTTTACGGATTCAATCGATTCAGACTGTTCACATTTAGAATACTCAACTGTCACAATTTCATTGCAATCGCAATGAGTATCTTCATGCAATTCAGAAACCTCAGAAACAGATGAAATTTCCAAATTACAGGTGTCTTCATTTACATGTTGCCGAAGTTTTCGCTTAGAATTCTGGTCAAACTGTCGCATCATTGAGTTGACAGCAGAAGATAGAAAAGCTTTATCCATTTTAGCTTTTAAAGCTTCTGGAGAAAGGTTGTATAAGACAGCTACCTCATCAAAAGTGTATCCTTTTTTCCCCCTGGTGATAAGTTCTCGAGCATTAAAGTCTTTCATTCTTTATCCTCCTGTAAAAATATATGAATGTTCTTAGTCAGAGAATTCAAATCTTTATACAGCTCAGAAAAAGAATCTCTGATTTTTTCGATTTCTACCTGCTTATCCGGATTCTTCAGAACAGGCTTAGTAAATACATGTGGCTTGTGAACCACCTCAAGAAGCGATTCCCGAGTGACACCGTTTTCATTTGCAATATCTTGCAAATAATAATAAACAGTGTGCCTAGAAAGTGAATACATCTCAGCAATCTCTAAAATAGTTTTTCCATCGCTGTGATGCTCCATGAAGTGGTTAAGCATCTGCCTAACCCGTTCAGATTGTTGCCTTGCCATAAAAAACCTCCATAAAATATTAATACAGGAAATCCCCGTATTTAATATAATTATACACCAATTTACATAAAAACTCAAGTTTTCCAACAAATTTCACCAAAACTAGTGTTTCTTTAAAAAAACCGTGATATAATATAAGTTACTGTAAAAATTTAAGGAGAGGATTGTATGAATGATAGTATTATAGTAAAGGGAGCAAAGGCTCATAATTTGAAGAATATAGATGTTACAATACCAAGAGATAAGTTGGTGGTTATAACTGGACTTTCTGGCTCTGGGAAGTCTTCTTTGGCTTTTGATACTTTGTATGCAGAGGGACAAAGACGATATGTTGAAAGTTTGTCTTCATATGCACGCCAGTTTTTGGGGCTTATGGAAAAACCTGATGTTGAATCAATAGAAGGGCTTTCACCTGCAATTGCAATTGATCAAAAAACAACTTCAAAAAATCCACGTTCAACTGTTGGAACTGTTACTGAAATATATGACTATATTCGTTTGTTATATGCAAGAATTGGTGAACCACATTGCCCAAAATGTGGTAAAAAAATTGAAAAACAAACAATAGACCAAATTGTTGAAAAAGTTCTAAGCTTGGAGGAAAACACAAAGATTCAAGTATTAGCACCTGTTGTAAGAGGTAAAAAAGGTGAATACAAGGCGCTTTTAGAAGGATTTTCAAAAGAAGGTTTTGTAAGAGCTAGGGTAGATGGAACAGTTTTTGAACTAACTGATGATATAGATTTAGATAGAAAGAAAAAACATAATATAGATTTAATTGTAGATAGACTCATAATAAAGGAAAATATAAGAAGTAGATTAGCTGAATCTATTGAAATATCACTAAAATATGCAAATAATCTAGTAATAATATCAACACCACAGGAAGAGATGCTATTTAGCCAAAACTATGCTTGTCCAGATTGCAACATAAGCATAGAGGAATTATCACCAAGAATGTTTTCTTTTAACAACCCATTTGGTGCTTGCCCAGAATGTACTGGAATTGGATATTTAATGAAGATGAATGAAGATTTAATTATTCCAGACAAAAATAAAACCCTATATGATGGAGTAAAAGCCTTTGGAGCCAGCTCAATGAAACGAGGAGACACAATGGCAAAAATGTACTTTGAAAGCATAGCAAAACATTATGGAGTAGACATAAATGTTCCAATAAAAAAACTACCAAAGGACTTTTTAAATAAAATCCTATACGGAACAGGAGATGAAGAGATAGACTTTAGATATAGCTCAGCAGCAGGAGAAAGAAAATTCAAAGCGCCATTTGAAGGAGTAATACCAACACTAGAAAGAAGATACAGAGAAACAAAATCACAAGGAATGAGAGAATTCTATGAATATTATATGACAAACAGTCCTTGCGAAGCTTGCCATGGTGCAAGACTAAAAAAAGAAAGCTTAGCAGTAACAGTTGGAGGTAAAAACATCCAAGAACTAACGGACATGCCAATTAACAAAATCCAGGACTTTATGAGCAACCTAAAACTAGATAAAACAAAAGCCTTAATATCAAACCAAATCTTAAAAGAATTAGAAAAAAGACTTCAATTTTTAGTAGATGTAGGACTTGAATACCTAACACTATCAAGACCAGCAGGAACATTATCAGGAGGAGAAGCACAAAGAATAAGGTTAGCAACACAAATAGGTGCAGGACTTACAGGAGTTCTATACATCCTAGATGAACCAAGCATAGGTCTACACCAAAGAGATAATGACAAACTAATAGCAACACTAAAAAAACTAAGAGATTTAGGAAATACTGTAATAGTTGTTGAACACGATGAAGACACAATGTATGCCGCAGACTATATAGTTGATATTGGTCCAGAAGCGGGAGTACATGGTGGCAATGTAATTGCAACAGGAACAGTAGAAGACATAAAAAGGAATCCAAATTCAATAACAGGTGCATATTTAAGTGGAAGGAAACAAATAAAAATACCAGAAAAAAGAAGAAAATCAAATGGGAAAGCAATTGAAATAAAAGGTGCATGTGAAAACAACTTAAAAAATATAAATGTAAAAATACCACTAGGAGTATTTACCTGCGTAACAGGTGTTTCAGGCTCTGGAAAAAGTACATTAATAAATGAAATATTATATAAAGGCTTGGCAAAAGAACTATATAATGCTTCTGATTTCCCAGGAAAGCATGATAAAATACTAGGAATACAAAATATAGATAAAGTAATAAACATAGACCAATCACCAATAGGAAAAACTCCAAGGTCAAATCCAGCAACATATACGGGCGTATTTGACTTAATAAGAGACATATTTGCAGGAACAAATGAAGCAAAACTTAGAGGATATGAAAAAGGCAGATTTAGCTTCAATGTTTCAGGAGGCAGATGTGAAACTTGCCAAGGTGATGGAGTTCTAAAAATTGAAATGCACTTTTTACCAGACATATATGTACCTTGCGAAGTATGCCACGGAAAAAGGTATAATAGAGAAACCCTAGAGGTAAAATATAAAGGAAAAAGTATATATGATGTCCTTGACATGACAGTAGAAGAAGCATTAGAATTCTTTAGCAATATACCAAAAATTAAACAAAAAATCCAAACATTATATGATGTAGGTTTGGGATATATTAAACTTGGACAGCCATCAACAACATTATCAGGAGGAGAAGCACAGAGAGTAAAACTTGCAACAGAACTTTCTAAAAGAGCAACAGGAAAAACACTATATATTTTAGATGAACCAACCACAGGCCTTCACATAGCAGATGTTCATAAACTAATAGAAATACTTCAAAGACTTGTAGATACAGGAAACAGTATAGTAGTAATAGAACATAACTTAGACTTAATAAAAACAGCAGACCATATAATAGACTTAGGTCCAGAAAGTGGAGAAAAAGGTGGAGAAGTTATTGCAATAGGAACACCAGAACAGATTGCAAAAAATGAAAGATCTTATACTGGAAAATTTTTGAAAAAAATCTTAGAAAAATAGAAAAAATATTGCAAAATTTCAAAAGATATAATAGAATATAGGAAACAAAGGAGGAGAGAAAATGGCATATATAAATGACATTCATATTTTAGTATATTTAGCAGTTGCATTCATCGGTATGATAGTTGGGCAATTTGTGGACTACTTAAATGTAACTTTTCTAAATGAACGAAAAGTATTATCTAAAAAAAATATTAATGAATATAAGAAAACATTTAAAGTAAACTACTTGCTAGTTTCAATCATAGCAGTTTTGTATATTGCACTTTTGTACAAGTTTAAATTAACCTTAGCATTTTTAAGGTACAGCTTTTTACTTCCAATGCTAGTATCAGCATTTGTTGTAGACTATAAAATACAAATAATCCCAAACAGGCTTACTCTAACAATGTTTGAAATAGGAATGATTTTTGTATTTATCTATGGAGTACAAAACCTAAATATAGCAAAAAATATGCTATTAGGAATGCTTACAGGAGGAGGAATATTTTTAGGAATAACCTTAATAGGTGGTGCAATAGCAGGCAAAGAAGCAATGGGACTTGGTGATGTTAAACTAATGGGAGCTTTAGGTTTATATTTTGGACTAATTCCAACTTGCATAATATCAGTACTTTCATTTTTGATAGGAGCAATTATAAGTATAATTATAATGATAGCCAAAAAAAACAGAAAAGATGGATATATTCCATTTGGACCATTTATAGTGTTAGCCACAATTATAACAATATTTGTTCCAACAAAAATATTATTTGTAGCTTTAATGAAAATATTTACACTAGGCTTATTTTAAAAAGTAAAAGGAAGGTGTTTTTCTATGAATGAAAAAATAAGACTTTTACGAGAGAGGTTAAGAAGCTTAAACATGGATGGTATGATAGTTACTAACCCAATGAGCATTAAATACTTAACCAATATAGAGAACGAAGGAACACTACTAATAACAAGAAGAGAAAATATATTTTTAACATATACTATGTTTTTAGAAAGTGTAAAAAGCACATTAACAATTAACGATGAAATAATTGTTGCAGATTTTAGAAATATTAGCAGTCCAGATTATGAAAATTTCTTTGTGTTTTGCGAGAATGTTGGATTCGAGGAAAATTATGTAACATATAAACAATATCACTATCTAAAACAAAGGTATAGAGTTAATAATCTAGCTGAAACTGAAAACATTATAGAAAAGATTAAAGCAGTGAAAGAACAAGAAGAAATAAATAAAATCAAAAAAGCCTGCGAACTTACAGACAAGTGCTTTTCACACATCCTAGAATTCATAAAAATAGGAATGACAGAAAAAGAAATAGCATTTGAAATAGAAATGTTTTTTAGAAAAAACGGAGCTGATGGATTAGCATTTGATACAATTGTTGCTATAGGAGAAAACAGTGCAAATCCACATTGGAAGCCAGGAGACACCAAAGTAAAAATGGCAGATGTAATATTAATAGACATGGGCTGCAAATATGAAGGTTATTGTTCAGATATGACAAGAACAATATTTATGGGTTGCATTTTAGAAGAAATTAAACCAGTTTATGAATTGGTTTTAAAAAATCAATTAAATGTAATGAAAGAAATAAAAGAATATGCAAGCATTAAAACAATTTCTCAAATGGTAGAAAGCGATTTCAAACTAAATGGCTATGACCTAATTCACTCACTTCGGACATAGCATAGGAATGGAAACACATGAAATGCCATATATTAATTCTAAAAATGATACATTCTTAAAAGAAAATATGGTAATTGCTAATGAACCAGGAATATATATACCAGGCAAATATGGAATAAGAATAGAAGATACAATTTTAGTTGAGAAAAACGGTTGCACAGCTCTTACAAGATCACCTAAAGAGTATATTGTAATATAAATAAAAAGCATCTTATGGTGCTTTTTTTCATATATTCTGCATATGATTAAAGAGAAAAATTAGGGAGGTTATAAAGTATGGATTATGAAGAATATATGAGAAGTGTGCTTGGATATAATCAAATACCAAATAATATTTATACAGGTTCATCACCAACATATGATAATTATTATTATGATACATCTTATCTAAATAGCAGAAACTATAATAATGTAAATGATGATGAGATTGAAAACCTTTATCCAGATATTTATAGAATAATATACCCAATGGTATGTAAATCTTGCAGTCAAAACAGTGGGAGAGATATCACAAGAGACCTGGTAGATACAATGACAGATGATATATACTACAACATAGAACCAGATGAAAGGCAACCTTCAGCAAACACAGCAAGACCAGTTCTAAAAAATGGGGATGTTAGAAATCCAAATGCACGAGAACCAGAAACACGAGGAGAAACAAGGCAGGAAAATCCAGTGCTAAAAGATTTAATTAGAATACTAGTATTAAGAGAATTATTAAGGAGGAGACCAAATCGTCCATTAGTACCACCACATAGACCACCACGCCCACCAATGCCACCATTTAGACCATATTGATGAATAATTTCTTTTGAAAAAAACAATAATAATTAATAACAAAAAACGGCTTTAACAAAGCCGTTTAAAAATAAATTAAGGAGAATTTGCAAAAATGATTATAGATGTAGGATATTGGACAAGAACTTTAAAAAACATATTAGTACTTGCGATATCGCTGATTTTGATATTCTTATGTTTTAAACTAGCAGTGTTTTATATGCCTTTTTTAATTGGTTTTATAATTTCTCTACTTGTAGAGCCACTAATAAGATTTATAACAAGAAAAACAAAACTAGAAAGAAAAAAGAGTGGCATAATTGTATTAATAATTATTTTTGCAATAATACTAGCATTATTAACTTGGGGAATTGTAACACTATTCACAGAAAGCTCGAGTTTAATGCAAGGATTAAACACTTATATAGAATTAATATATAACAAAATAAAAGGCTATATTGATATAATAAGCAATGAAAACAGTAAAGTTCCACCAGGTATAGCTACAATTATTGAAAATTCTATGGGAAAGTTTATAGCATTTATAACTGAGTATGTATCCAACTTTCTAAGCAAAATTACGCAAATAATATCATCACTTCCAGCAATTGGAATTTATACATTTATTACAATACTTGCCACTTACTTTATATGCACAGATAAGATGTATATAATAGATACTATTGAACATCATCTACCTCAGAAATGGGCTAAAAAACTTGTAGTACACACAAGAGATATAGTAAAATCTCTAGGATATTATTTAAAAGCTGAAGCAATATTAGTAGCAATTTCATTTCTAATAGTCTTAATAGGATTATATATTTTAAAGTTTATTGGCTTCAATGTGCCATATCCATTTTTAAGTGCACTAGGAATAGGATTTGTAGATGCCCTGCCAATACTAGGTTCAGGAACAGTAATGGTCCCATGGGCAATAATTTCAGCATTAAATGGAGAATTAAGCCTAGGAATAGCACTTATAGTAATTTTTGCAATTATATTAATTGTAAGGCAACTAGTTGAACCTAAAGTAGTAAGTGGTCAAATAGGAATACATCCAATATTTACTCTAATTGCAATGTACACAGGCTTTAAAACCATAGGTGTACTTGGTTTATTCATTGGCCCAATAATATTAATAATCTTAAAAAACATTTTCAGTGTGAGTATTGAAAATGGAATAATAAAGAGTCTATTAGGGTAAAAAGCTGTCAATGATTTTTGAAAATGTCCCGAAAATTTTTTAAACATAAGCCATAAAGATTTGACTTTTTTATTTTATATAAAAAGTATTGACATTAGGAATTAAATAGGATAAACTATAAATGTAAAATTTTTTTGGAAAGTATAGCACATTGAAATTTGAATAATTAAGGCAAAATTGAAGCAAAATATTGCTTGTAAGGCTTACAAACAATAAATTTCAATGTGCAATTTTT
>USHY01000007.1 GCA_900554635.1 uncultured Clostridium sp.
GAATTGAAGAATTTGATCCTATTTCTCAACCAAAAAGATTAAAAAGTGCTGCAAAGCTTAGAGCATTACCAGAAAATAAAAAACTAGTATTGGATGTAGTTACAACTGAGAAGGTAAAAGAAGTAGAAGAAGCAGAAAAATAAAAACCAAAGAATAGGTGATTTTTATGGGAGAAAAAATTCGTTTTGCATTGCAAAAATGCAAATCTGTGTTGATAATTGTTTTAATACTATGGGTTGTTTTATCCATAGTATTAATTGCGCCTGTGACTATAAGTTGGGTAGAGGCTGTAAATAATAATAATGGAGGATTTATTGATAATTTATTGGGAAGTGATTTGAGCAATGTCGGAGCAAATCTTAGTAAAGCTTTTTCTAAAGAATATAGAAGTTTTTATTTAAAAAATGAATTATATTTAGCTTTAGGACTTGGTTTTTGTGCAATTATAGGATTCATTAAGACTATGCCAAAACATGATTATGCCAGTATTGAGCATGGTTCAAGTGATTGGGCAAAAGGTGAGGAATATTCAATTTTGAGTAAAAATAAAGGAATTATACTTGCTGAAAAACATTACTTACCAGTTGATAAAAGAGGAAATGTGAATGTACTAGTAGTTGGACGGTTCAGGTTCTGGTAAATCAGCATCATATGTTATTCCAAATGCTTACCAACTTCTAGGTTCTTATGTTTTTACAGATCCTAAAGGAGAGCTTTATGATAAAACAGCGGGGTATTTAAGAGCACAGGGGTATGATATAAAAATATTGAACCTTGTAAATCCAAAGAATAGTGATGGATATAATCCACTAATGCACATTGAAAGTGAGATAGATGTTGATGTTATTGCAAACACAATAGTTAAAGGACAAAAGGTTGAAGGGGGAAATTCAGACCCTTATTGGGATGATATGGCAGAAATGCTATTAAAGGCATTGATATATTATTTATTAGCCACAAGACCTGAAGAAGAACAAAACCTAGCAAGTTGTGCAGAACTAGTAAGAGCTGCAAATAGCAATGGTGGAGGAAACCTACTTAGTGAGTTAATAAATCAACTACCTTATGATCATCCAGCAAGAATGTTCTACAAATCTATTGAAATAGCACCAGAGAAAACTTATAGTTCAATTTTAAGTACATTACAATCAAAACTAGGTAAATTTGATTCAAAGGAAATTGCAGAACTAACATCAACAAATACAATAGATTTTGAAGAAATTGGACAAAAGAAAACAGCTGTATATGTTATATCATCAGATACACATGCAGCATACGACTTTTTGCTTACAATATTTTTCTCACAAATGATACAAAGACTATATGACTTTGCAGATAGAAGTGGAGGAGCACTTCCACAGCCTACATACTTTATATTAGATGAGTTTGCTAACATAGGTAAAATACCTGATTTTGATAAAAAAATATCAACATCAAGAAGTAGAAAAATATCATTTAGTGTTATTTTACAGAATTTGGACCAGCTAGAAGCAGTATATGATAAATCGCACGAAACAATTATTGGTAACTGTGATACAACAATTTTCCTAGGAAGTAACTCACAAAAAACTGTAGAATATTTTTCTAAAGAATTAGGAGAAAAAACAATATCACATGAAAGTTGGTCAGTAAATAAAGACAAAAATATGTGGAGACAAGGATTCAATAAATCAGACCAAATAATGGCAAGAGCACTTATGACACCAGATGAATTAAGACGATTAGATAATGATATGTGTATAATATTAGAAAAAGGTTTAAAACCAATTAAAGCTCCTAAATATTATTACTTTAAATATAACACAGTAAAATTAGTTGATAAATATGCTTGTAGCCATAATTCAGTACCACCAATTGATAGAGGAAAATGGAGAAAATATAATCCATATAACCCATATGTTGAAGAAAATGAAGAAAACATGAAAAAAGATACAAAAATTGAATCATTGGATGACTTATTTGAGGAAGAAACAACTACCAAGAAAGTTGAACCTAAAGTTACAGCTACTATGGAACAACAAGGTCGAGCAGAAAAAGCTAAACCAATTGAAACAGAAAAGAATAATGCATCATATGATATACAAAAAGAACTTGAAGCAAAATTTGATGAACTATTTGGAGCTTTTGATGATGATAACAATAATAATTAAAAAAATAACTCCCATAACTTGGGAGTTATTTTTTATGTAGGAATTTCAATATAAAAAGATGTACCTTTTCCGTTTCCTTGTTTCATACCTTATATTTCCATTAAAATGAGCTTTGATATTTGAATAAGACATAAACAATCCTAAACCAGTACCATTTTTACCTTTGGTTGTAGTCATTTCCTTAAATAACTTTTGCTTAACAATGTCAGGCAAGCCACCTGCAAAATCTTGAATTTTTAAAACCAGCAATGTTTTATCTTTATAAATATCCAAAATTATTTTTTCACCAGCTTTACCATTATATGCTTGAATTGCATTGGAAATTATATTATTTACAACTTGAACTAAACTGTTAATATTTCCCTTTACAGTCATATCACTTGGAACATCAATTGTTTCTTCAAGTTCAATTAGAGCATGGCTAAGTTCGTGTTTCATTAATATATTAACTTGTTTTATTAATTCATCAATAGTAAAGCTTGTAAAAGTTTTATTATCTGAAAAAGCTACTGCTTGGCCTTTTACAGTTGTAATAACATCAGACATATAAGCAAGGTGTGACTGTATTTTTTTTATCCATTCTTCCATATCATTTGCAATATCTTTATGGTCTTCTATGGTAACTTCTGGGTCATCAATTGAGGACCTATATTCATTAACTAAATCCAAAATTCCTTCTGCAGCACCAGATATAGACATTATAGGCGTTTTTAAATTGTGAGCAATGCCACCAATCATTTGACCAAGAGTCGCTAAACGTTCTCTTTCAATTAGAATTTCTTGGTTATTTTTTATGGTTTGTAAGTCGTTTTTATGCTCAGTAATATCATTAAGTAATATTAGAACCCCAATAAATTCATCTTTATTTTTGATACTGTTAATTTCAATTGTAAAATATTTTTTTAATTTTGCAAAATGTTTCTCAAAAACAACGGTATCATCACTTTTTCGAATTTTTGCGAATGCTTCCTGTAGTTTTTTAGTGTTAATTGAATAATTTTCAATAATTTGAAAAAAGTTTTTATTAATTAAATTTTCTCTGGTTTCTTCGAAAATATCTAATAATGGTTTATTACAATCAACAATTTCATAAGCATCATTTAAAACTATGTAACCATTAGACATTCTATCAGCAATTCTTTGAAAAGCAATTGGTGTAATATTTAAAAATCCAAATTTATAAATTGCTAAAGCACAGAATAATATTGCAAAAACGAAGCTAATAGGTGTTATATATATTGTCATAGGAATAATATTAAGTGAGCCTAAGCTATTTACTATTATAGGAATTAATGTACCTAAAATAATTAAAAGCGCTTGTTTTGAAAATATACCAGCATGTTTAACAGAGGCCTTAAGTAAATAGCAAAAACCTACAATAAATAGTAAATATGTGTAAGCTGTATGAACATAGAAATATGGCCCAAAAACAGTATTATCAATATTTGTTGAATATTGTTTGTAGAACAAATGATGATAATCATTTGTCCATAGTACCAATAACGAAATGATTGGTACTATGAATAATAATAAATAACTTTTCTTAAAAGATACTTTTGTTTTTGCAAATGTTAATCCAATAAAGAAAAATGCAACAGGTAAAAAACAGGTTCCAATATACACGAAATAATCAAAATAAATTGGATTAATATTAAGCTTCTCGCTAAATAATATTTGGGCAATTAAACCAATGCAACAGATTAGCAAGCAAACTAATGTGTAAACAAAGGCATTTTTTATCTGAGCTTGGTGTTTATTACTTTTTATAAATAAACATAAATACAGAATAAGCAATGTAGTACAAATTAAACTAATTAAATATACCATAATATAAATCTCCTTATTTAATATAACCTATTGATTTTAAATAAATTATATATTTAGTAATATATTTTTCTCCAATTTTTGGCCACTTGAAGAATAATCCCTTTAAGAATTTATTAGTAAAATCATTTTGTAATTTTATATTTGAGTAATAGCTTAGCTTTTTGTCTTTATCAAAATCATTTATTATTCCAGAAATGCTATTTTTAGTTTCTGGGTTATTTGAAAACTCTTGAAGCTTTTTATTAAATTCATCAGCAGAAACAATACTCATATTAATTTTTAAATTATCAAATATTTTTTTCAATTCTTTAAAAGTAATATGGTTGTTATTGTATAAATGAAATATTGTGTATGGATTTTGATACATTGTAAGCTTCACAATCGCATCTGCACAAATATCAACAGGAGTGAATTCCATATAGTTGTTTAACAAATAATCTGGAATACATCCTAACTGCAAAAATGAGTTTACCCTATTTAAGAATGCGTTTTCAGATACATTTATCTGGAAAGCACCATCAGAGTAACGGTTGGTGATGTTTCCAAGACGTATAATTTTTGCATTTAATCCATTTTTAACAATATTTTCAAGTATTAATCTTTCAGCAATGAATTTTGTTTGTATATATACATTTGACACATCTTGCCCAATGTATAAATTCTTTTCAGAAAATGTAATTTTTGAAGATAAATCTGCAACTTGATATTTTTCAGTTTCAAAAATATTTCCTGAAACACTTAGAGTTGATAGGTGCATCAACTTGCAATTAAATTTACTACAAAAATCTATAATGTTTTGTGTTCCTGAAATATTTGTGTTATTAAATACATCAGAATTACCATAGTGTTTTACTATTGCAGCAGAGTTGATAACACAAGAAATATTTTTTCCAAGTTCTTCATAATACATATCTGTTAGCCCTAAATTTTTATCAGTAATATCACCTTCAACGGCGAAAATCCTTTTAAAAATATATTTATCATATTTTGGACCAAAGTAAAATCTTAAAATATCAAGCAATCTGGTTTGAGGGTCATTGTTATTTTTTGCACGAATTAGGCAATAAACATTGCACTTGGTGTGTTTCATTAAATTATCTAAAACATGGCTTCCGATATAACCAGTAGCACCAGTTAATAAAATATTTTTAACTTTATCTTTCTTAACAATTAAATTATTTTGCAGTGTATTATGCTTAATTAATTCATCAATTTTACTATAATCATAATCCTTTTCAACAACAGGCTCTGAAGATTTTGAAACATTTTCAGAGAGTTGTTTTATTGTTGGATATGTAAATATATCTTTATATGAAAGCTCTAATCCCTTGTTAAATGCTTCAATTTGCAATTTTATTGCAGATAAAGAGTCTCCACCGAGTTCAAAGAAATTATCATTAATTCCCACTTTTTCAAGGTTTAAAATGGTTTTAAAAATTTCAACAAGTTCACTTTGATATTTAGTATGAGGAGCTTCATAATTATTGTTTGTGCTATATTTAAGTTTTCTCAATGCTTTCATATCAACTTTTCCATTACTTGTAAGTTTAAATTTTTCAACTTGTACAAAAAAGCTTGGAATAAAGTATGAAGGTAGTTTTCTTTGAATGAATGCCTTTAAATCGCTTACATTTATTGCTTTTTCAGATGAGAAATATGCAACTATTCTTTTTGAATCATCTAATAAAACAACAACTTTTTCAATGTTAGGATATTGATATATACAAGCTTCAATTTCACCTAATTCAATTCTATGGCCATTTACCTTAACTTGAAAATCTTTCCTTCCAATAAAGCTAATTGTTCCATCTTCGTTCCATTTTGCTAAATCGCCAGTTTTATAGGCTCTTTTAATATTCAAGTTTGGAAGCTCAATAAATGCTTTATCATTAAGTTCTTTATTATTTAAGTATCCTTTTCCAACACCATCACCTGAGACATATATTTCTCCAGGAACATCAACAGGAACAGGGGATAAGTTCTTATTTAAAATAAAGATTTTATCATTATGCAAAGGTTTTCCAAGAGGAATAACCCTGTAATTTTTAATTATATGGTCATCCACAACACAAGCTGTTGCGCATACAGTAGTTTCAGTTGGACCATAACCATTTACAATTCTCATATTTGGCTTTAGAGCAATATATTTTCTAATAGTTGCTGTACCAATTGGTTCAACTCCTAGAAGTAGCTTATTTATTGGAATATAGGTATATGTTGAAAGAATACTGTAAACACTTTCTAGTATATTTGGTGGAATATACAAAAGTGTAATGTTATATTTTAGTATTGCTTTACAATATTTGAAAATATCATTAATGCTACTTTCCTCATAAATATATAGTGTTGCACCATTTAAAAGAGTGATGAAAAATTCCCAAACACTAACATCAAATGACATATTTGTTGATGATAAGCAGTTATCAACTCCATCAATACCATTAAACG
Organism: uncultured Clostridium sp.; assembly: GCA_900554635.1. GTDB lineage: Bacteria > Bacillota > Clostridia > TANB77 > CAG-508 > UMGS1781. The sequence goes on from USHY01000007.1 coordinate 6,426, forward strand.
AATTTGTAAAAGAACTTACTAGGTTTACTAAGTTTCTATGAGATATTCTAGCTCCCTTAGGGTTACCTGTAGAACCTGATGTATAAATTATGTATAATGAATCATTTGGAGTAAGCTCAATTTCAGGGTTTTTGTGGCTATATTTATTGAAGTCAAAATTATCAATCAAAATAGCTTCTACAGAGTCATCATTAATTATATTTGTTTTGGTTGTTGTAAGAGCAATTTTTGCATTACAGTTCTTTAAAATGTAATCAACTCTTTCCTGAGGATAATCTGCTGCAACAGGTAAGTAAACTCCACCACACTTAATAATCGCAAACATTGAAATTATTAAGTTTAAGCTTTTGTTCATTACAACAGGAATGATGTCTCCTTTTTGAATACCTTTTTTCATTAAATAATTTGCTAAACTATTAGCTTTTTCATTGAGTTCTCTATATGTTAAATCTAAAGTTCCATCAACAACAGCGATATTGTTAGGCTCTTTTTCTACGAGTGTTTCAAAAATTTCTTTTACATTGCTGTTTCTAGCATAATCAAGGTGAGTGTTGTTAAATTCCTTTAGTAATTTTTCTTTTTCTTTATCAGACATCATGTCAATATCAGAAATTTTAATATTAACATTTTGGCAAACCTTTGCTAAAATATTTATATAATGATTACTTAAATCATTAATAAATGACCTGTTGAACAATTTGCTACAATATTCAAAATTCATTGATAATTTGCCATCTTCTGGTACTATTTCAAGTGAAAAATCAAATTTTGATATACTATTATCATTTGAATAAATTTTAGCTTTAATTTCACCTAAACTAATATCAGTTTTTCCAGTGTTTTGATATGTAAATAATGTATCAAAAATTGGACTTCTGCTTACATCTCTCTTAATATTTAATTTACTTACTAACTCATCAAATGGATATGATTGATTTTTATAATTATTCAAACATAGTTCTTTGATGTTCATTAGAAAATCTCTAAAAGATTTTTCTGGTGATATAGTAGTTCTTACTGGTAAAGTGTTTACAAACATACCAACAATATTTTGCACTGAAGGCAAATCTCTACCCACGATAGGTGAGCCAACTATTATATCTGTTTGCACAGTATAGTTATATAATAAAACGAAATATGCTGCAAGAGTAAACATATAAGGAGTTACCCCAAGTTCTTTTGCTGTATTTTCAATTAGTAAAGATAAATCCTTATCAGCTTCAAAGTAATTTTTTCTACCAACAAATGATTGAATAGCAGGCCTTGAAAAGCTTGTAGGCATTTCTAAAACTGGGATATCATTACTAAACTGAGAAACCCAATAGTTTTCTGAATCTTTTAAACTGTCAGAAGCTAAAAGCTCTTTTTCAGTCCATGCAAAATCTTTATAACTATATTTTAAATCTGGTAAATCAGCATTGTTATACAATTTACAAAGCTCATCAATTAATATTTGCAAAGATGTACCATCACAAATAATGTGGTGTAAGTCAATGAGCAATAGTGCTTTATAGGTATTACTTCCAAGTACTTTAACAATTCTTGCTCGAATTAGCGGAGCTTTAGATAAGTCAAAAGGCCTTACAAAACTATTGTAATACTGTTTTACTTCTTTTTCAGAAATGAAGTTATAATCAATATCAATTTTAAAATCTATATTTTCTCTTATTTTTTGAACAAGGTTTCCATTATCCAAAACAAAATATGTTCTTAAAGATTCATGTCTTTTAATTAATGTTTTGAAGCTATTCTCCAAGCGCTCTATATCAGGCATCTCACTTAAAGTTAGTGCGCCAGGCACATTATATATAACAGAACTATCTCCAGCAACAATACTTGCATAATAAATTCTTTTTTGAGCTGATGAAACAGGGTAACTAGAGCCTTTTGGAGCATTTTGTAGTTGATGTACTGGTTTAGTAGTTACTTTTTCCAAAATAAGGTCTGATAAATCTGAGATTACAGGCTTTTCAAAAATATCTTTTACTGTAATTTCTACAGAGAATTTATCATAAATTTTTGCACATAAATTGATTGCAGTTAATGAGTCACCACCTAAATCAAAAAATGTATCTTTAATGCTAATATCTTGCACATTTATTAGTTCCTTTAGTAGCCCTACCAGTTCTTTATCAGTATTATTTCTTGGCATAACTACATCATGGTGTTTATTTTTTACTTTAGGCATAGGAAGTAATTTTCTGTTTACTTTTCCATTTGGAGTGTATGGAAATTCTTTAATTTCCATAAAATATTGTGGAACCATGTATTTTGGCAAGCTTGCAGATATTCGTGTTCGTAAAGAATTTACATCAATTTCAGAATTAGATGTGTAATAAGCACATAAAAACTCATGAGAATTTTCATCAACTTTTTTTGCAACAACACAATTTGTAATATTTTTATCATCTAAAATTTTATGTTCAATTTCTTCAAGTTCAATTCTTAAGCCTCTAATTTTTACTTGATTATCAACTCTACCTAAGCATAGAAGTTCTCCATCATTTCTAAAAGAGCCTAAATCACCAGTTTTGTACATTAAAGTTCCAGGAACAAATGGATTTTGAACAAAACTTTTTTGAGTTAAATTTGGATTATTTAAATAACCTTTGCCTAAACCATCGCCTGCAATGTATATTTCACCAGGTGTACCAATTGGTACAAGATGTTTATTTGAATCTAAAAGGTAAATATAAGTATTGTCTAAAGGCTTACCAATTGTAATTACTTCATGGTTTGTAACATCTGTAAGGGTTGAAAATACTGTAGTTTCACTTGGACCATAGCCATTGTAAATGGTAGCACCAGAAATCTCTTTTAATTTATTTACAAGAGAAATTGGCAACTGTTCACCAGCAAGTGTTATAAAATTAAGGTTTTTAAGAGCTGGAATACTGTCTAAATTATTAACAAAAATCTGCATTCTAGCTGGTGTAGTTTGAATAATTGATACATCATTTTTGATCAACAATTCGTTTAATAATCTAGGAATATTTTGCTCATCTTCATTTGCAATAACAAGCTTTAAGCCATGTTGTAATGAAATTAATGTTTCAAAAATAAATATATCAAAACTTACAGTAGTAACAGATACAATAGTTCTATAAGTATCTTCTTTCAAATATTTTACATAATGATTACAATAATTTGTTAAATTAGATAAAGCTCTGTGAGTTAGAACAACACCTTTTGGAAGTCCTGTTGACCCAGAAGTATAAATAATATATGAGCTGTCATCAGGCTTATTTATGTTTTCCAAAGCTTTTGTTGATTCTTTATAAACCTCTGAAGAATCAATCTCTACATAGATTTTGTTTTCAAAATTTACTTTGTCTTGTAATCTATGAAAACTAAGTAAAAACTTAGCATTACTGTTCATAAGCATATATTCAATTCTATCTTGAGGATACTCTGGGTCGATTGGAATATATGTAGCACCTGATTTTAGAACAGCAAGAATAGAGATAATCATTTCAAAAGAACGATTAACCATAATTCCAATAATATCATTTCTTGTAACGCCTTTTTTACGCAGATAATTTGCAAGGCTGTTAGATTTTTCATCAAGTTCTTTATATGTCATTTCCTTGTTTTCAAAAACCAATGCAACTCTATCAGGAGTAAGTTTTGCTTGATTTTCAATTAACATTGAAATTGTTTTTGTTTCATCATATTTTGTTTTAGTAGAATTAAAATTTACAAGTAATTTTTGTTTTTCAATTTCAGAAACAAGTTCAAAGTCATTTATTGAAATCTCATTATTAAGTAAAACTTGATTAATCATATTCAATATTCTCTCATGAATATCCATTATGTCTTGAGATGTGTATTTTGCAATTTGATAATCATAAGCAATATTTATATTTCCGAGTATCATTCATGTCGTAAATGTGAATATCAATATTATCTGCAGTAAATTCAGCAGGTACCCAAGATATCTCAAAAGGGACACTAGAACTTTTGGCAGTGCTTCGAATATTTTGATATGAAATTAAAATATTATACAAATTAGGTATTGTATTATCTATATGCCTTAAATCTTCAAGTATTGATAAGTATGGATATTTTTGATGTTTGAAAATACTAAATAAATTTGTTCCTATATTTTTTGCCAAATCCCTAAATTTCATATTCTCAATAAGTGAAATTCTCAAAGGCACAGTACTTACAAACATACCAGATGTATGCTTATCCTTAACATTTAAACGATTCAGGATAGGAGTACCAATAGCAAAATCATCCAAATTTGACACTTTGCCAATATAACTGCTATATACAGCCATAAAAAAATTAAAAATAGAGCATTGATTATTTCTACAGAAGTTAGAAATTTCTTCAATTAATTCCTTAGGCATTGTGAATTGTTTGCGATTTGCTTTGAATTTTACACTTTCTCCATGAGGAGGATTAGTAGAAGGAATTGTAGCAATTTCTGGTATTGTTTTAAATGTATCTTGCCAAAAAGTTCTATCTTTAATGTATTTATCACTATTCATATATTCAATCTCTGAATCAATATGCTCTGCAAATGAAGGGTAAGATATGTTATCAATATTTTCATTTTTAAGTAACATTGAATAAATTCTAATAATCTCAGAACCGCCCAAACCAGCACTCCAAGCATCAGAAATTAAGTGGTGCATATTAACAATGAAACCACCATGGTCATCTGGGAATTTTACCATTATAAATGTAAAAAGTAATGAATTTTGCACATCAAAAACAGTAGAAGCCACAGAATTTTCTAAAGCTTTTAAATCTTTTTCAGATGAAACTGAAATTAATTCTACAGAAAAAGGCTTATATTCTTCAAAATACTGCTGAACATTAGCACTTTGAGCAATAAACCTAAGCCTAAAACTATCACTTTTTTGAACAAAGATATTTATAGCCTTTTCCAATAAAGTAAAATCTACTTTATTTGGAACAATTACAGTACCAGTAATATTTTCAGCAGATGTTCCTTTCAAAAATTCTTCTGTGTACCAAATTGACTTTTGTGGATTTGTTAAATCATACATCTTACTTTGCATAATAACCACCTTTACGACATTATTTTCCATAAAATAGTATATCATTAAAAGGCAAACAAATCAACAAAAAATGTTTAAATCTTCTAAAAAAGGGGAAAAATAAAAATGGAGGAAAAAGATGTATAGATATGAAAAAAGACCAAGTAAAATAAAAGGGTTTATATTAAGCATATTTCTTATGGGAATATCATCTGCATTAAGTATTTTTTTATATAGAATGTATCTAAATATTAATATAAATCAGACTCCCATAGTTCAGGAAAGTGAAGGAAAAGCTGTTAGATTATCAATAGATAATGAAGAAAAAAGCAATATTTCAGATACACTAGAAAGCACAACAAAATGTATAGTTGGCATATCAAAAATAAAAAATAAGAATGATTCTGTTTTAGAAACAAATGCGGCTCAAAATTTAAGTCTACGGAACAGGAACAATAATTTCCGAAAATGGTTTTATTATAACAAATTGGCATCTTTCAGGTAATAAATATAGTTCTTGTTATGTAACACTAGAAAACGGAAAAGTGTATAATGGGAACACTGTTTGGGCAGATAAAGACCTAGACTTAGCGATAGTAAAAATTAGTGCAAACGGCTTAAATTATCTAAAACTTGGAGATTCAGAGAATTTAAAACTCGGCCAAAAAGTGTATGCAATAGGAAATCCGATAGGGATAGAATTTCAAAGAACAGTTACATCAGGCATAATAAGTGGTTTGAATAGAACTCTAAAAATAGAGGAAAATGGAACTCAAAGCTATATGGAAGACTTAATTCAAACAGATGCTAGCATAAACCAAGGCAACAGTGGGGGACCATTAATTAATGAAACAGGGGAAGTAATTGGAATAAATTCAGTAAAAATAGAAACAGCAGAGGGCATAGGGTTTGCTGTTCCTATAAATATAATAAAACCAATAATAGAAAGTTATGCTAATAATGGAGAATTTGAAGAAGCATATTTAGGAATTTTTGCATATGACAAGGAAGTTGTACAATACTTAAAAAATGATATAGATTTTAATGAGGGAATTTATATTGTAAAAATATCAAAAGATGGACCAGTTGCTAAAACGAAAATAAAAATGGGTGACATTATAACAAAAATAGATGGAAATAGCATTAATAAAATGAGTGAATTAAGGTCATACATTTATAAAAAAAAACCGGGAGAAAAAATAATATTAACAATAAACAGGCAAGGGCAAGAATCAAGTCAAGAAATATATTTAGGAAAAAGGTAGACATAAATAACACAATATGGTATAATAACAATATCTTGATGTATTTATCCTCTTTTGCAGTTATATTTTTGCATCAAGAAAAAAAATATTTGGAGGAAAGAAAAATGACATTATCCCGCCGGTTGCATGAAATCACATGTACAAATGACCCGCTGAAGGTGAAAGCATTCGAAGAAGCTATTGCAAAGCATCCTGAGAAAAAACTTCTCACAGAATGTTTGAAAAGTGCACAGCTTGGCGAAAGCTTTATCAATTTCGGCAGAAACATTTGCCCGCCGGAATCGCTAAACCTTGAGGGATTCCACCTCGAACAGGATGAATGTTTCTTCAAGTACTGCTGGGATTAATTTCATGGAAGTCCCCTATCTCCCAAGAGGAGGTGGGGGATTTCTCTTTTATAATATAGCTGCTAACACCAAAATTCCCAAATTATCTTTATAAATCTCATCAAACTGCTCAATTGGCAGAGGATTTTCGCCAATTCCAGCTTCTATAGTAAACCCAGGTTTTCTAAATTGTTTCAAAAACCAATCTTTATATCCTGCAAAGCTTGAATTATATGGAACATCAGCTAATACATAGCCACTAACTTCAGCAAAAACATTTCCAATTTCTTCAGCTCTTTCATTGGCATAATTCTGGAATTGCCAATAAATTTCTTTACCTTGTGTATGGTAAGCAAGTATTAATTCAAAATTCTGTTCTAAAGTAAAATTATATAAATTCAAAGCCTCAGGCTCAGTTAAAGGACCAAATCCCACAAAATCTCTTGGCGCTGGAGTTGTAAAACCTTGGGCAAACTTTATTCTTCTAGCTTCTTCCCATCCAGCAGGAAACTGTAAATTCAAATCAACTCCATTAATATTAGCTTTCCAACCATCAGGAAAAGGAATGTCAGGGTAATTTCTTCCTATATCTCGTGCCTTTGCATATACTGAACTTCCGAACAGGATAATAACCGTTTACTAGGTTAACTCCATCAGGGTTACACATAGGTACAATAAAAATTGATGAACTCCTAAAAATATTTCTAGCACTAACATCAAAAATAGTCTTATTTTCAGTATAAGCTACACAAAAATCCTCAATAAATTTCATAAGAACATTAGTAGTAATAGATTCATTCGCATGAATTGAAGCCGAATAAAAAACTTTCTTTGGACCATTACCAATTTTAATATAAGGAACAGGATTCCCGAAGCACGCTAAATCCAATAATTTCAGACTGTAAAAAAGGGTATGTATAAAGTAGAGTTCTAATATTGCTATATAGAGTATTAGTAGTATAAAATTTATTTGTAGAAACAATAGCCATAATAATCACCTAGAATAATATATGCAGAAGAAAATATAATGGTAACAGAAATGAAAAGATAATAAATTATTGAAATAATCATAAAATAATGATAAAATAATGATAAATAAAAGTAAGGAGGACTTTGATATGATTAATATACGACCAGTATCAGATTTAAGAAATAAATATCCAGAAATTGAAGAATTAGTTCTAAAGGAAGATGAAGCAGTTTACCTAACAAAAAATGGGTATGGCTCAATGGTTGTTTTAAGCCTAGAAAAATATGCTAAATTAATGGGTGATAAAGAATATGAGGAATATATTGAAAATGAATTAGATGAGGCAGACAGAGAAGCAGAAGATCCAAATACTAAATATTATTCTCATGAGGAATTTAAACAAATAGCTAGGAGGACACTAGATGGCGAAAAATAAACATACAATAAAATATACAGATACATTTATGAAACAATTCAATGATATTTTAAAGTATCTTATATATAAACTTCAAAATAAAATTGCAGCAGAGAATTTTTATAATGAAGTAATTGAGAAAATAGAGAAGAGAAGCGAGTACCCTGAAAGTTTTGAAAAATACAATTCCAAGAGAAAAAGAAAGAATACATATTATAGAATTTATGTGAAAAATTATACCATATTCTATACTGTAATAAATAACACAATGGAAGTTAGAAGAATTTTATGTAGTAGAAGAAATTTTGATAAATTAATATAAGTGATAACTATAATATTAAAATAGAATAATATATGCAGAAGAAAATATAATAGTAACAGGGAGGAAAAACTATGTCAAAAATAAAAATATATGCAAAATCTATTTTAATTCCAGTTATTATAGGAGGCGTAATTGGCCTAATTATTTCACGTTCCATAGACTATAATTCACTACAAAAACCACCATTATCACCCCCAAGCATATTGTTTCCAATAGTTTGGACAATTTTATATGTGCTAATGGGAATATCTTATGGAATAATAGACAGTAAGTCATTAATAGAACTAAAAACCAAAATAATCTATAGCTTACAGCTATTTGTAAATGCAACATGGTCATTAATTTTTTTTACATTAAAATGGCGACTATTTGCATTTATATGGATTATCATACTCGATGTACTAGTTATTGTAATGATAATAGATTTCTTTAAAAAGAACAAAACCGCCGGATTATTACAAATCCCATATTTATTATGGATAATATTTGCATCATACTTAAATCTAGGAGTTTATTTATTAAATAAATAGTTGATAAAATAAATATTTTCATATTGAATATTATACAAAAATTTGGTAAAATAATAGAACTATAGGGGGAAAAATGTATGGAGAAATATATGATGTCAAAGAGTAAAAAAATAATTATTTCAGCATTGTTGCTAGCTTTATTTATAGTATTAGATAGATTAATAACAATAAACACTCAAGTTTTAGCAATTAATTTAAGCTTAGTTCCAATTATGCTTGCTGGTATGATTTTGGGGTGGAAGTACGCGCTCTTAATAGGTGCTTTGCGGGGATTTTATTGGGGCGATTTTTTGGCCTTTTGGGGCGTATTTCCCTGGGTTTACAGTAAGTGTACGGTTTATCTGGGTTGATTTATGGCTTATTTTTGTATGAAAACCCAAATAAAGAGAAGAAGTATTTTTGGCTAAAGGCTATTTTAAGTAATGTAATTGTTTTAGCTTTTGTAAATTTATTTTTGAATTCATTATGGTTAAATATTATGTATGGTAAAGCATTTGTTTATTATTTAAGTGTAAGAGCCGTAACTCAAGCTATAATGCTTCCAATTAATGTAGCAATAATAATTATTCTTGAAAAAGCTTTGAAAAAACCAATAAAGAAATATTTATATAAAGAGGAGCAGTTGGAAGAATGAATATAGAAGAATATTTATCACATTTTGAAAAATTTACAAAAGATCCAACACTTGAGGCAATGGAATATATAATGAGTAGATTTGATAATCCTCATAAAAAAATAAAATGCATACACATTGCTGGAACAAACGGAAAAGGCAGTGTATGTGAGATGCTAAACAATTGCCTAATTCAAGCAGGATACAAGGTTGGAAAATTTATATCACCTCACTTAATTACATTTAATGATGGAATTTGTATAAATAATATTCAAATTCAAGATGAAGAAGTTGAGGCAATATTAAGTCCATTATCTAAAGTAATAGATGAATACAATTCAAACCATGAAATCCCAGTAAAGTGGTTTGAGGTTATTACATCTATTGCTTTTATATACTTTCAAAAAAAACAATGTGACTTTGCAGTAATAGAAACAGGACTTGGCGGAACATTAGATTGTACAAATATTGTAAATCCATTAGTTTCAGTTATTACAACAATTGGATATGACCATGTAGATATTTTAGGCGATACTTTAGATAAAATTGCTAATCAAAAAGCAGGAATAATAAAAAAGAATTCTAATACAGTATTTGTAAATCAACCAGAAATTATTGATGTGATTACTGAAAAATGTAAAAAAGAAGATAATTTATTACATATTATTAATCCAGAGGATATTAAAAATTATCAATTTAATGAATATTTTCAAGAATTTGACTATAAAAATTATAGAAATATTGAAATTAATTTAAAAGGGAAAGTACAAACACTAAATGCAGCCGAAGTGCTTGAAACAATTAATGTATTAAAACAAAAAGGGTATAACATACCAGAAGAGGCCATAAGGAATGGCTTAAAAACTGTTGTACATAGAGCTAGGATGGAAAAAATATCATCAAATCCAAGTATTATATTTGATGGTGGGCATAATGAGAGTGCTATAAAGAATTTAAAGCAAAATCTAGTACAGTATTATAAAAATCAAAAAAAAGTATATATAATTTCAATTCTAAAAACGAAAGACCATAGTACAATATTAAAAGAATTATCAACAGATAAAGATGCAGAATTCTATTTTACTAATGGTGTAAAGGAAAAACCTTATGTGCCAGCAGAAGTATTAAGGCAAGAAGCCGAAAAATATATAGATAAAGAAAGATTACATGTTAAATCTATAGAAGAAGCAATTTTAGAGGCAAAAGAAAAATATAAACAAAGGGCAATATTTATAATTGGCAGTTTTTATGTGTATAAAAGTGTAATAGACACATTAAAGGAATGATGGAAATGATTAATGTTGAAAATATCCACTTCAAATATAAAAGAGAAAAAGAAGTAATTAGCAATCTAAATTTAAAAATAAATGAGGGCGAATGTATTGCAATTGTAGGAAGAAACGGATCTGGAAAATCTACACTTGCAAGACTAATTTCAGGAATAATAAAGCCTACTAAAGGAAATATTATTGTAGATGAAATAAATACAAAAGATAAAAAAAATTATATCAATCTTAGAAAAAAGATAGGAATAGTTTTTCAAAATCCGGAAAATCAGATATTATTTAACAATATAGATGATGAACTTGCATTCGCACTTAAAAATCTAAACTTAGAAGATAGAGCAATAAGAATAAACCAAGCTTTAGAGAAAGTTAAAATAGAAAAAGAAAAAATTGGGGACATAGATGAGTTGTCACTTGGAAAAAAGCAAAGAATCGCTATAGCTGGAGTTTTAGCAGTAAATCCTAAATATATAGTATTAGATGAACCAACAACAATGATAGATTCTGAAGGTAAAGAAGCAGTATATTCAATAATAAAAACACTAAAAAATTCCGGATATACTATTATATACATAACCAACAACACAGAAGAAATATTCCTAGCAGATAGGATAATAATATTAGATGAAGGAAAAATTGCAGAAACAATTTTAAAAGAAGATTTAGTTAATAAAACTGAAATTTTAAGTAATTATAATTTAAAAATACCAATTGAAACATTGATACTAAAAATGCTAAATGAAAATAATATAAAAATAAATCCAGCAGAACCAGGAGTATATGGGATAATTAAAGAATTAATAAGAAGGGTGAAAGTATGAAAAATGTAATAAAAATTCTATTATTTTTAGCATATTCTATATCAATTTTTCTAGTAAAGCATGATGTTTTCACAGCAATTGTAGTAGGCGTAAATTTACTACTTACATTTGCACTAAAACTAAGCATAAAAGAAGAAATAGGAAATATCCTAAGTGTAATAGTTTTTATTTTGCTAACCACAATAATTAATATACTTGCAGCAGATATTAAAACAGGGATTAGAATAGGAATAAAACTAATCTTAGTGTGCAATATAACATACATATTCTCAAAGATTACAAGCTACACAGAAATTGCAGAAGCACTAGAAAAAATTTTTTCAATCTTCAGATTTATAAAAATAAATCCTAAAAATGTAAGTATTATGATATGCATTGCAATAACATTTATTCCAACACTAAAAAAACAAATAAAACAAGTAATAGACTGCTTAAAATCAAAAGGCATAAAAATCACTCCAAAAACTGCAGGATTAATTTTCGAGCCAGTAATGATTTCGATGCTAAAAAGAGTAGAAGAAATAGAAGGAGCATTAAAAGCCAAGGCTTACCAAGAATTATAGCAAAAACCTTGTAAATTCACGGAAAATGGTATATAATTATTTAGTATAAATTAAATTAAGGAGAGAGTTTATGTTTCAAAAATTAGAGGATGTTGAAAAGAGGTATGATGAGTTAACAACAAAGATTAGTGATCCTGAGGTGATTGCTAGGACTCAGGAGTGGCAGAAGCTTATGAAGGAGCATGCTGGGCTTGAGGATGTTGTTTCTAAGTATAGAGAATATAAAAAAGCTAAAGCTGATTTTGAGGAAGCTAAAGTAATGGCAAGTGATAAAGAATTAAGGGAGCTTGCAGAGGCTGAAATGGATGAGCTTAGAGAGAAAATCCCTCAGCTTGAAGAAGAATTAAAAGTATTGTTAATTCCAAAAGATCCAGATGATGATAAAAATACAATTTGTGAAATTAGAGCAGGAGCTGGAGGAGAAGAAGCAGCTTTATTTGCTGGAACTTTATTTAGAATGTACACAATGTATGCAGAAGCAAAACATTGGAAAATTGAGATTTTAAATGAAAATGAAACTGAAATGGGTGGATACAAGGAAGTTACATTCATGGTATCAGGAAAAGGTGTTTATAGTAGATTAAAATTTGAAAGTGGTGTTCACAGAGTTCAAAGGGTTCCAGATACTGAAAGTAGTGGAAGAATACACACATCAACAGCAACAGTTGCAGTTTTGCCAGTTGTTGAAGATGTTGAAATAGAAATAAATCCAGCAGATGTTAGAATGGAAGTCTTTAGAGCTTCAGGTGCAGGTGGACAAAAGGTTAATAAAACATCATCAGCAGTAAGATTAATTCATGAGCCAACAGGAATTGTAGCAGAATGTCAAACAGAGCGTTCTCAAACACAAAATAGAGAATATGCAATGAGATTGTTGAAATCAAGATTATATGAAATAGAAAAACAAAAACAAGATGAAGAGCTTCACAATGAAAGAAAAAGTCAAGTAGGAACAGGAGATAGAAGCGAGAAAATTAGAACTTATAATTACCCACAAGGAAGAATAACAGACCATAGAATTGGGTTTAGCATATTCCAAATGGAAAATTTCTTAAATGGGGATTTAGATGAAATGATAGACAACCTAATTGCAGCAGATAGGGCAGAAAAACTTAAAGGAAATGAAGAAAATTAAAAAATGGATATATGCACTACCGATACATATATCCTGAGCATTTGTCTAGAGTTGACCTTTGCAATTGCTTAATAAAGTATACTACAACATTAAAAAATTGTCAAATTGTTATAAAGAATAATTAAAATATATTTGACATATAATACAAATAATGCTATAATTATCATAGCTAGCGAAGTTGTAGTCGAAAGCAACAATAAATCGCGTGAGATATGTTGACCACATATCTCTTTTTTTATCAAAAAAAGAGTAGTTGACCAGACTACTCTTTGGCATTTCTACCTGTTGTTATCATCTTTTCCCCAATAATTACTTAAAAGTAAAATAATCAGAAAAAAGATCAAGTCGAAAGCTGTCAAATAAATCGCCTCCTTTCACAAAGATTTCCTTTGAAAAGGATGGCGATATTATATCATATATTTTTCTATTTGACAACAATGTTGAATATTTTATTTTTTACATAAATCTCTTTAACAATATTCTTGCCTTCAAGAAGCTCTGCGATTTCTTTATGTGCGGCATTTTTTACTGTTTCTTCATCACTGTCTAGGGCAACTTTTACAGTTCCTTTTACTCTACCATTAATTTGAATAGGTAATTCAATCTCACTATCAATTGTTTTGGCTTCATCATATTCAGGCCATTTTGACTCGCAAATTGGTGCATATCCAAGAGATTCATTTAATTCCTCTGTAATATGTGGTGCTATAGGGTTTAAAAGTGTTAATAGCAAATGATAATCTTCTTTTGTGACTTCAGGCATTTCGTCTAGGCTATTTGCTAAAATCATAAGGCTTGAAACAGCTGTATTATAGGCCATTGTAGATAAATCATTTTGCACTTTTTTAATTGTTTTATGGATAATTGGTTCTAATTTTTTAGAGTAACCATTTCCATCCACAATTTTATCTTTTAAACGAATAACTTTATCAATAAAGCGTTTACAACCTTTTAATGAATCTGTACTCCAAGGTGCATCTTGAGTGTAATCTCCCATAAACATTTCATATAACCTTAAAGTATCTGCACCATACTCATTTACTATATCATCTGGATTAATAACATTTCCTTTTGACTTGCTCATTTTTTCATTATTTGAACCTAAAACCATTCCATGGCTAACACGAGTCCAAATCATTTCCTTTTTAGGAACTAGTCCGATGTTGTATAAAAATTGTACCCAGAATCTTGCATATAGTAAGTGTCTTGCAGTATGTTCCATACCACCATTATACCAGTCAACTTTATCCCAATATTTCATAGCATCCATTGATGCAAATTCTTTATCATTATGAGGGTCCATGAATCTTAGGAAATACCAGCTAGAACCAGCCCAGTTTGGCATGGTATCTGTTTCCCTCTTAGCTTTTCCACCACAATGAGGACAAGTTGTATTTACCCAAGATGTGATATTTGCAAGAGGACTTTCACCGTTCTCAGTTGGTTCATATTCTGCAACATCTGGAAGAAGTAATGGCAAATCTTCTTCTTTCATTGGTTGCCAACCACATTTTTCGCAATATATCATTGGGATTGGTTCTCCCCAGAATCTTTGGCGAGAGAAAATCCAATCTCTCATTTTATAATTATTAACCTTTTTTGCAATTCCCATATTTACAAGCTTATCTGTAATTTTTTCTTTAGCTTCTTCAACAGTAAGGCCTGTAAATTCCTCAGAATTTATTAATTTACAACCTTTATTTAAGTAATCTTGTTTTTCAAAAGCATGCTCAGTTGTATCTTTTCCATCAATTACTTGAATCATTTGCAAATTGTGTGCTTTTGCATATTCAAAATCTCTTTGGTCGTGTGAAGGAACTGCCATAACTGCACCTGTTCCATAGTCACCTAAAACAAAATCTCCAAGGAAAATTGGAACTTCTTTACCATTAACAGGATTGATAGCAATAATTCCTTTTACAATACAACCTGTTTTTCCTTTATTTAGGTCAGTTCTATCCATGCTAGATTTTTTTGCAGTTTCATTAATGTAATTTTGAACTTCTTCTTTATTTTGAACACGAGGCATTAATTCCTTAATTAATTTTCCATCAGGTGCAATAACAAAGAATGTAACACCATAGATAGTTTCAATACAAGTTGTAAAAATTGAAAAACTTCCACCACCAACTATTTTTACATCAACCTCAACACCAGTTGATTTACCTATCCAATTAATTTGACCAAGCTTTACTCTATCTGCAAAATTTGTATCATCTAATCCTTTTAACAAATCTTCTGCATAATCACTCATTCTAAGCATCCACTGAGATTTTTCCTTTTGAACAACTTGTGAGCCACATCTTTCACAAACTCCACCTGCTGCATCCTCATTAGATAAAACAGTTTTACAAGTTGGGCACCAATTAACAGGAATAGTATCTTTATATGCCATGCCATGTTTATAAAATTGTAAAAATTGCCATTGTGTCCATTTATAATAATCAGGGTCTGTTGTTGAAAATTCACGAGACCAATCAAAAGAAAAACCTAAATTTTTCATTTGTCCCTTAAATGTATGAATATTTTCTCTAACAGCATCCTTTGGATGAATATGATTTTTAATAGCATACTGCTCAGCAGGAGCACCAAAAGCATCCCAACCCATAGGGTATAAAACATTATATCCTTGAAGCCTCTTCATTCTAGCTAAAGCATCTTGAGCTGTATAACTTCTAACATGCCCAACATGAAGCCCAGCACCAGAAGGGTAAGGAAATTCAACTAAAATATAATAAGGTGGTTTTTTATCACCTGTAATAGCTTTAAAACTCTCATTATCATCCCAATATTTCTGCCATTTTTTCTCGATTTTATTATGATTATATTCCATAAATTCACCTCTTTGAAATAATTACATAATATTATATAACAAAAAACGGGAAAAATAAAGGGAAAACAAGAATTATTTTTTGTTTTTTGTACAAAATAACAATATACTTCTGGTAAATTGTAAAAGTAAAATATAGTTTGTAAAACTAACATCTATTGTAAGATTAATATCTAAAAATAGCCGGTTTTTTTAAGAAACCACTTGACAAGAAAATACAAAATGATATATATTAGTTGTGTAAATTATTCTAATTAAAACTAAAGCACATTGAAAAGTAAATAGAAAAGTAAAAGGCAAAGTCTGTTTGCAAAAGCTGTTGTTCCAATGTGCAAAAAAAACAGAATAATTTGCAAGAAAATAAAACAAAATAACAACAAGAGAAATTTAAAAAAATACAAAAGGGGGAATTAAAATGCAAAATAGAAACAAAGGTATAACATTAATTGCCTTAATAATCACGATAATAGTGATGTTAATTTTAGTAGGAGTAGTAGTAACAGTAGTAATCCAAAGTAATCTGCTAGGAACTGCCAAAACAGCAGGAGATAAGTACAAAACAGCATATGAAGATGAAAGCAATATGAGTGAAGTAACCATAAATGGAGAAAAATATGCTTCAATAGAGGATTATATAAATAATAACCCAATGTCAAGCATAAAAATTAAGATGGAAGTAACCCACGAAGACACAGCAGTAACAGCAGATGGAACAAAAATAAAATCAATAGAACATGGAGCTCCAATTCCAGTAGGCTATAGCTATGTAACCGGAGAAAAAAACACAGGAGTAGTAATTCAAGATGACACTACAAGCGACCAATTCGTATGGGTGCCAGTATTACAAAATCAAAAAATAGAAATTGAAATAACAGCAGAAGAGGCAATAACAGAAATAGAACTACTAGACCCAACAGGAACCCAAATTACAACTCCAGCCCAATCAGGCAAAACATATACAGCAAGTGTAGAGCCAACAAGAAATGGAAAATATAAATTAACAGTAAAAACAGAAAGTGATGCAACTGAAAAATTAATGTATGTTTCAACACTATATGCACAAGATACTTTCACAACAAAGGAAGTATTTAGAAATCTGGTACAACAAATGATGCAACAGCAAAATAAAACAGAAGCAGAAATCTTAGCAAATTTACCTGGTGTAGGAGAAAATCCAACAATAGATACAGCATATCCAATATATGCAAATATGATGGCTTCACAATACACAGATAATGCAGATACTCCAGAAGCAACAGTGACTTTATATAAAAATAGTGTAAATAAATATGGAGGATTTTATATAGCAAGATATGAGGCAGGAAGTGCAAATCCAAGAACTTCAAGCAGTGGAACTGGAGATGCAGTTTTAAGCCAAGCAAATAAATACCCATATAACTATATAAATCAAACAGATAGTATAACAAAAGCAGCAACAATGAATAATGAAAAAACAAATGTAATAGCAGGACTAATAAATGGAGCAGCATGGGATAGAACATTAAATTGGATATTAGAAACAAATAGCAATATGAGCTTAGCAGATATAAATGAAGATAGTACAGGTTGGGGCAATTACGGTAATAGTAAATTCAATTTTACAGGTAAATATTCAACCGACTTTGGAAAGAATTTTACCGATACAACAGCATCAACTGAAAAGCCAGAAAATAACAGTTACCTATTAGGAACAGGAGTAACAGAATACACAAAGAAAAACAATATATATGACTTCGCAGGTAACTGCTGGGAATGGACTACAGAGTCTTACTCTTCAGGTAATCCAGTTCTCAGGGGAGGCGATTACAACGACGATGGTTCTGAAATTCCAGCTTACCTTCGCCTCAACAATTCTCCAGACCTCAGCATCAGCCGCTTTTCCTTCCGCTCTTCACTTTATGTAAATCTGTAAGCTTGCAGGCGATAAATTAATTAAATATTCCAAAGTAGTTTTAGGGAAGGCTACTTCGAAGCTAAATAACTTAGCGAATTTTATACGCTAAGTGAGCGGAAAATTTTTAAAAGACCCAGGAAGGGCTTTTAAAAATTTTCCGCCACTAGTGTGGCGCCAGTAGGCGTTTTTTTGTTGCGTGCGTAAATTGTAAATGTCAATATTTTTTGTAGGATTTTGGCAAAAAAATATGTAGGATTTTGGCAAAGATTATATGAGGGAGATTCCCCTCAATATCTTTGCTTTATAATTAAATTTCATTACTATTTCTTTTTTCTAAAATTTTATCTTTAATTCTATACGAATTACCAGTTATGTTAAAAACGTATGAATGATGAAGCAATCTATCAAGAATTGCAGAGGCCAAAGTTGAATCAGATAAAACATCTCCCCATTTTGAAAATTGTTGATTAGATGTTACAATTGTCGAATATTTTTCATATCTTTTAGCAAGTAGTTGAAACAGTAAATTAGCACCAGTTTTATCTACTGGAAGGTAACCGACTTCATCAATTATTAATAGCTTATATCTGTTATATTGTTTGATCTTATCAACCAATCTATTTTCACTGTGAGCTAAAGAAAGTTGAGAAATTAGGTCATGACAAGATATGAAATATGTACTAACTCTATTTTTAGCAGCTTCAATACCAATGGCAGTAGCGATATGAGTTTTCCCGAGTTCCAGGAGAACCAATTAACAGTATGTTTTTCTTTTCTTCAATAAAACGCAGAGAAGATAATTCAAGAACTTGTTCTTTATTTATTGAAGGTTGGAAAGAAAAGTCAAAGTCTTCAAAAGTCCTATAATATGGGAAATGAGCAATTCTAATATTAAATTGAGAAGCACGCTCAGCCTTATCAATTATTTCAAGTTTAGTAAGTTCGTATAAAGCATCTAAAAAAGGAATTTTTTCAGAATTTACTTTATCAATATATTCAGATAAACAATTAGATATTTTATCTAGTTTTAATAAATTTAAATTATCTACAACATTTTTAAAATTCATAAACATCCTCCATTACAACAAATTATCATATTGACTTAAATTATTAGCAATAAATGCTTCGATTTTTTCTTCATTAGAGTTTTTTAAAAGGTCACTAACTAATATATCTTTCACATCATCTTTATGATAATTAAAAGGATTATTTGAAATTTGATGACAACGGACTAAATTTGTGTTATCATAAATATACAAAGAATTATCCTTTTCGATGACATTTAAATCGAAACCGATATACTTAACAGGTACAGAATATTTATTGCTTTTGTATGAAACCATAGAATCTTTAGCAACTTTTCTAGTTTGGCGGTTAGATAAGTAGGAACTAAAAATTTTATTGTTAGGCAAATGCAGTAAATATTCTTTTTCATAGGTAAAAACTTCATTAACAATACGATTATGAGATTGAGAAACTTCATTATTAATATTCTCATAAAAAGAATTAACTATCATTTCTAAATCTTCAATAGATTCAAACTCATAATTATATGCAAGTAATCTATCGCATAATTTAGCAAGAGCTTCCACAGAACCTTTAGATTGAGGCCTCCTAGGTCTACAAGGAATTGGCGTAAAAGCCATATCTTTAGCAAATTGTTTAATCTTATCATTAATTCTATCATGCTTTCCCATTCTAGCAGCATCAACAATAGTTAGCATATTGTCAAACCATATTTCCCTAGGAATTCCACACAAATATTGAAAAGCATAGATTAAGGAATTGATAACAGTATCTTGTTTTTTATCAAGAGTTAATTTACAATATTTTTTCTCAGAAAAAGGCAAAGTAAGCAGAAAAATATTAAAAGTTAAAGGTTTACCATGTTTATTAAGTAAAGTTAAATCCTCTTTCCAATCCACTTGTCCAAGTTTTCCTGGGACTTTAGGAACACGAATTGTTGCTTTTTTAGGTTTATCATCTTTATGGGTTTTTACATAATTTTTTACTAAACCATATTTACCGGAATAATCAGTATTATCAGCCAAGAAATGATAAATAGCTGAAGCTGTAATTCCAGATATTTCTAACTTAGAATTAATTATATCTGTGTAAGGATCAAGTATTGATTTATGCTGTTTTAAAGGCAGAGGTAAGCCACTTTCAATTTGCTTTTGCAATTCAAATCTCTTTTTAACAGTTCTCCAATCACAATTACAATCTCTTGCTACACCGTGCAAAATTAGGTTTTATATCCAATCTAATCACCTCCTTTAACAAATGGTCTAATTTATCAAACATCATTTGAATCATCACCTCCTAGCATAATTATACTATGAGGTTAGAAGATAAAAAAGATGTAGGAAAAACGACATTTTTCTTTGCCATTTTCCTACATATTATTTTACCATTTACACAGTGCAATATAAAAGTGTTATAAAATTTTGGAAAATTATCTTATTTCATTACTTAAGACATTATCACATCTCTTTTATATTTATTAATAAAAATACCCAACCACCATTGACATTTTTTTTATTTCGATATATACTGTGAACATAGAAATTTCTTGAAGGAGGTTTGTTTTTGATGAATGATTTAATCGAAATCAGATGGCATGGCCGTGGTGGTCAAGGGGCTAAAACAG
Organism: uncultured Clostridium sp.; assembly: GCA_900554635.1. GTDB lineage: Bacteria > Bacillota > Clostridia > TANB77 > CAG-508 > UMGS1781. Next base: position 27,058 of record USHY01000007.1, read on the forward strand.
CATCTTTACTTTTAGCAGATGCGGCGTTTAATACAGGAAAATATATTCAAGGTTTTCCAGAATATGGACCAGAAAGAATGGGTGCTCCAATTACTGCATATAACAGAATTAGCACAAAACCTATAACAATACATAGCAATATTTATGAACCAGATTATGTTGTTGTTGTAGATGATACTTTAATTGAAAGTGTAGATGTAACAGCAGGTTTAAAGAAAACTGGGGCGATTGTAATTAATACTACTAAAGATGGAGAGTATTTAAAAAAACATTTGAAAGGATATGAGGGAGAAATATATAAAATTGATGCAAGGAAAATATCTATGGAAACATTAGGTAAATATTTCCCAAACACACCAATGCTTGCAGCAATAGTGAAGGTAAGCAAGGTTATGACTGATGAAGAATTTTTAAATGATATGCAAGGTTCATTTAAACATAAATTTGCTAAAAAACCAGAGGTTATAGAGGGTAATATGAAAGCACTAGAAATGGCATTAAAGGAGGTTGAAAAGGTATGACAGAAATAAACACAAAAACACCAATGGAAAAATTAACAGAAGGTGGAACAATTTATACAGCAGGAAATGCAAGAGAATTTAAAACAGGAGATTGGAGAAGTACAAAGCCAGTTTTCTTAAGTGAAAAATGTAAGCAATGTGGATTATGCTTCCCAGTATGCCCAGATGATGCAATACCAGTAGGAGAAGACCAAAAAAGAACAGACTTTAATTATGATTACTGCAAAGGCTGTGGAGTATGTGCAAAAGTATGCCCATTTGGTGCAATTGAAATGGAATAAAGGAGGAAATAGAAAATGTCAATTAGAGAACGTTTAAGTGGTAATGAAGCAGCAGCAACAGCTATGAAACAAATAAACCCAGATGTTGTTGCAGCATTCCCAATAACACCATCAACAGAAATACCACAATATTTTTCAACATTTGTTAGTAACGGAACAGTAGATACAGAATTTGTTGCAGTAGAAAGTGAACATAGTGCAATGAGTGCCTGTATAGGAGCAGAAGCTGCAGGAGCAAGAGCTATGACAGCTACATCTGCAAATGGTTTATCTTTAATGTGGGAGATGATATATATTGCTTCAAGTTTAAGATTACCTATAGTAATGTCACTTGTAAACAGAGCAGTATCAGGACCATTAAATATCCATAACGACCATTCAGATGCAATGGGAGTAAGAGATGCAGGCTGGGTAATGCTATTTTCAGAAAATAACCAGGAAGCATATGATAATCTTCTTATGGCTCATAGAATAGCAGAAAATCCAAATGTAATGCTACCTTTAATGGTATGCCAAGATGGATTTATAACATCACACTCAATAGAAAATATTGAATTAGAAGAAGATGAACTTGTTAAAAAATTTGTAGGAACATATAAACCAGAGCATTATTTATTGAACGATAAGGAACCAATTGCAATTGGCCCATTAGATTTGCAAGCATATTTATTTGAACATAAAGCACAACAAGCCGAAGCAATGAGAAATGCAAAACAGGTTATATTAGAAGTTTCAAAGGAATTCGAAAAATTAACAGGCAGAAAATATGGCCTATTTGAAGAATATAAAATGGAAGATGCTGAATACATAATAGTATGTATGAACTCAACAGCAGGAACAGCAAAGTTTACAGCAGATAAATTAAGAGAAAAAGGAGTAAAGGCAGGAGTTTTAAAAATAAGAGTATTTAGACCATTCCCAGCAGAAGAAATAGCAAAAAGCCTATCAAAAGCAAAAGCAGTTGCAGTATTAGATAAAGCAGATGGGTTAAATGGAGTAGGTGGACCTTTATTTACAGAAGTAACATCAGGAATGTACACAGCAAATACAAATGTTCCAACTGTAAGCTATATTTATGGAATAGGTGGAAGAGATACAAAGTCAAGCGATATTGAAAAAGTATATAATGATTTACAAGAAATTGGTAAAACAGGAGAAGTTAAAAATCCTTATAGATATCTAGGTTTAAGGAGGGAAGACTAATGGCATATAATTTAAAAGAAGTAGTAGCAAACAAAAAATCAAGATTTACAGCAGGTCACAGAATGTGTGCAGGTTGTGGAGCACCAGTAGTTGGAAGAATGGTACTAAGAGCATTAAAAAATGAAGACCATGCAGTAATATGCAATGCAACAGGTTGTATGGAAGTTTCAACATTCATTTATCCATATTCAGCTTGGACAGATTCATTTATACATACTGCATTTGAATGTGCAGGAGCAACTCTATCAGGAGCAGAAGCTGCATATAAATCAATGAAAAAGCAGGGAAAACTATCAGATAAAGATACAAAATTTATAGCATTTGGAGGAGATGGAGGAACTTATGATATAGGGCTTCAAAGCTTATCAGGTGCAATGGAAAGAGGACACGACATGGTATATGTATGCTATGATAATGGAGCATATATGAACACAGGTATACAACGTTCATCAGCAACACCGAAATTTGCAGATACAACAACATCACCAGCAGGTACAGTAATTCCAGGGAAAATGCAATCAAGAAAAGACTTAACAGAAATAATGGCATCACACCATTTACCATATGTAGCACAAACAATAGCTGTAAACAATTTTAAAGACTTATACGAAAAATCAGAAAAAGCAATATATACAGAAGGACCATGTTTCTTAAATGTATTAACACCATGTCCAAGAGGTTGGGGTTATCCAACAGAAGACTTAATGAAAATAAACAAACTAGCAGTAGAAACATGCTATTGGCCACTATATGAAGTAATAGACGGAAAATACATTGTAAATTACAAACCAGCAAATAAACTTCCAATAGAAGAATTTTTAAGGCCACAAAAAAGATTTAAACACATGTTTAAACCGGGAAATGAATGGATGATAGAAGAATTCCAAAAAGAAGTTGATAAGAGATGGGATGAGTTACTAAAATTAGAAGAGATAACTAATAAATAAAAAGTGGGAATATTCCCACTTTTTATTTTAAAATTGTATTGCAAAACTAACTGACATATAATATAATAAGTGATGGAAGGGTGATAAGATGAAGCTAAGAAAACTATTAGCAATGTTTATTATAATAATAGCATTGGTACTGTTAGGTGAAACAAAGTCACAAGCTAGTTTACATTTAAAGAACTTAGATTTTCAGGTACAAATTAATGATGATGGAAGTATGAATGTTGTTGAAACATGGAATATTAAAGTTTCAGATACTAATACTTTATACAAAACATTTATTAAGGATGACACAAAATATTCTAGCATTATGGATGTTTCTGTAAAGGATATCTCAAAAGGAAAAAACAATATATTCAATAGTGCAAGTAAATGGGAATATCATTTACCAAAAGGATATTTCTTTGCGGGAACAAATAATAAAGGAGAAAATGAAATTGCTTGGGGAGTAAGTATAGAATCTACTACACGAAAGCAATATTTAATAAGTTACAGAGTAAATGATGTTATAACAAAATATAATGATTGCGCTGAACTATATTGGCAATTTGTAGGAAATGAGTTCGAAATTTCAGCAAACAAAATTACAGGAACAATTAAACTACCAGCAAATGTTCAACATTTAGAAGATCTGAAAGTGTGGGGACATACAAAATACCTAAATGGAGAAGTAAAAGTTGTTTCATCAGATACAATTGAATTTAATCTTAATAATTATAAATCAAAAAATTATGTTGAAGTAAGACTAGCAATGCCAACATATTTATTTGAAAATATATCCTCTGAAAACATATCACAAGAAGAAAAAATAGATGATATTATAAAAGAAGAAACTGAATGGGCAAATGAGGCAAATGCAAGAAGAGATAGGAGAAATAAAAATTTTAAACTGTTAATTCTAGCAACAATATTAGTAAATACTAGTATTGGAATAATGTTTTCTAAAAAAATAAAGAAAAACAAGCAATTCCTTGAGAAAAACCCAAACATTTTACCAGAACAACAATTAGAATATTATAGGGAACTACCAGATAAAGAAGAAACACCATTAGAGGCAGTATTTATTCTAAAAACTGGATATAAGCAAAGTTGCTTACCAAATGTTTTTTCTGCAACTATCTTGAATTTTGCTCTGAAAGGATATATAAGGATAGAGCAAGAGGGAAAAACAATAAAAATTCTATTAAACAAAATAAAAACAGATGAGTTAACGGGGGATGAAAAAAAGGTATTAGAAATATTAAGAGCCGCAAGTAATAATAATGAACTTACAATGGCAGAACTGGAAAAATACATCAAAAATTATCCATCAAAATTAATGAATTTGAATTCAACTTTTGAAAAGGTATCAAAAACACAAGCAAGTGAAAAAGGAAAATTTGATACAAATAGGTTCAATAAGCAAATAGTTTATGCAGAAAAAAATGTTGGATATATTTTTATATTAATTATAATTATAATTGCTTCAATATTGACAATAGGGTATGCTTATAAAAACGTTCAAGGTATGCTTATCACATGCACTATAATCTCATTAGCATTTTTTATAGTAGTAACTATTATAAATTTAATATTAAATATAAAAATAACCACCAGCTTTAATGGCTTTACTCAGAAAGGGATTAATGAACAAGAACAGTGGAAAGCTTTTAAAAAATACATGGAAGACTTTTCATACTTAAATGAAAAGGAAGTTCCAGAATTAGTGTTATGGGAAAAATATTTAGTATATGCTACAGCATTTGGAATAGCCGGCAAAGTGTTAAAACAGTTAAAAGTAAAATATCCAGAATTAAATAATCAAGATACAATTAGCAATATGGTATTATTTAATGCTATGTACAATGCAAATGGACTTAATGCAAACTTTATAAATTCAATAAGTACATCAACTTCAAGAATGTACTCAAGCACATACTCATCAGGCACTGGCGGAGGCGGTGGCTTCTCTGGCGGAGGCGGATTTGGCGGCCGGTGGTGGAGGCCGGAGGCGGAAGATAAAATAAAGCTACCAAAGTAAAATGAGGGATAATATGTTAATAGATAAATTCATAGAATCAAAAATTAAAGTATATGCTTTTGTCGGTCCATCAGGCACAGGCAAAAGCTACAGAGCTCAAATGGTTGCGAGCGAATATGATGTTCATTTCATAATAGATGATGGATTGCTTATAAACGATAATGAAGTTATTGCAGGCGTTTCAGCCAAAAAAGCTCCAACAAAAATCGAAACAGTAAAAGGAGCACTATTTTTAAACAATGAAAAAGCAGATGAAATAAAAAAAGCTTTTAGAAAGTATAAACCTGATAGTATTCTAATACTTGGAACATCAGATGGAATGGTAGAAAAAATAAGAACAAACCTTGGACTTCCAGAAATTGTAAAAACTATATATATTACAGATGTTGCAACTGAGCAAGAGATGGAAGAAGCCAAAAGAATGAGAACAACAGAAGGCAAACATGTTATTCCTGTTCCAACATTTGAAATAAAAAAAGATTTTTCAGGATATCTCTTAGATCCATTGCAAATTTTTAAGTCTAAAGGAAAAAATCAAAAACCATACATATCAGAAAAATCCATAATAAGACCAACATTTAGCTATTTAGGTAATTATACAATATCAGATGGGGTTTTAAAAGATATTATCATTCACATAGCAGGGAAAACAGAAGCAATATATAAAATATATAGAACAAGAATTGAAAAAACTCAAACAGGAGTAAACATTTATATTGAAATTATTTTAGTATATGGTTATAATATAATAACATCATTACAAAATTTTAAAAAACAATGTGTGCGTGAAATAGAAAATTTAACGGCGATGAATGTTGATAGTGTTCAAATACTAGCAAAAGGAATTTACAAGCCAGAAAAAGGGGAAAAATAATGGGATTTATAGTAGGAATAGATGGAACAGCAGGAAGTGGTAAAGGAACAGTAACCAAAAAAATAGCAAATAAATTAAAACTAGTAAATATAGATACAGGAATTACATATAGATGTGTAGCACTTGCAGCACTTGAGGCAGGAGCTATTGTTGATGGGAATATTAATAAAGAAAAAGTAATAAAATTATTAGAAAATATAAAAATTTCAATTAAAAATACTCCAAATGGAGATATAGCATACTTAAATGGTAAAGATGTAAGTAAAAAAATTCGCGAAAAAGAAGTTTCAATGGTTGTATCTCCTGTTTCATCAATAAAAGAAGTTAGGTATAAAATGGTTGAACTTCAAAGGCATATGGCAGAAGGAAAAGACATAATTATGGAAGGAAGAGATATTTGCACATATGTATTTCCAAATGCAGATGTAAAAATATACTTAGATGCAACAGAAGAAGTAAGAGCACAAAGAAGACTATTAGAAATGCAAGAAAAAGGAGTAAAGATGACATATGAAGAAGTTTTAGATAACATCCATAAAAGAGACCACAATGATAAAATAAAAGAAATAGGAGCCCTAAAAAAGGCACCTGACAGTATTGTAATAGATACAAGCAATTTAACTATAGATGAAGTTGAGGAAAAAATTATTAAGATTATAAACGAAAAGAGAGAAATTAAATGAGAATAATAATTAAATTTATTTTTAAGATATTTGCAATAATAATATACAGACCTAAAATTGTTGGAAAAGAAAATTTGCCTAAAGAAGGAGGAGCTCTTCTTTGTCCAAATCATGTAAGTAATTTAGATGCTGCTGTTATAGTTGCAATGTTTCAAAGAAAGGTTAATGTACTTGCAAAAGAAGAACTTTTTAAAAACAAGTTTTTATGTTGGATTGCTGATTTATTCGGAATATACCCAGTAAAAAGAGGTGCAGCAGATATGCAAGCCATAAAAGTATCATTAAAAATATTGAAACATGATGGACTATTATTAATATTTCCTGAAGGAACAAGAAACGGAATGGCAAAAGGAGTAAAACCAAAAAATGGAGCAGTTCTAATAGCAGGAACAGCACAGAAGCCAATAATTCCAATAGGAATACAAGGAAGCTTCAAACCATTTACAAGAGTAATAGTAAATATAGGTAAACCAATAGATTACACAAATCTAAAGGAAGAAATTAAGGATAAAGAGCAAGCAACTAAGCTTACAGCCGAATTAATGAAAACTATAGTGGATTTAAGAGATGAAGATACTAGAAAAAAGAAAAAATAAAAAAAGGTGAATAAATAATGAACATAGAAGAAGTAAAAGCATTAATTGAGGCAATTCTTTTTGCTTGTGGAAGACCAGTAGAAATGAAAGAATTGATAACAACTTTAGAATTGCCAGAAGAAGATATAATAAAAGTACTAGAAAATATGAAAAATGAATATTCTTGCAAAAACAGAGGGATAGAATTGGTAAAAGTAGAAAATGGATATACATTATGTAGCAAGAAAGAATTTTACGATTACATACACCCACTTTTCGATAATAGAGCAAAACCTAATATTTCCAATGCTGCAATGGAAACACTTGCAATAATTGCATACAATCCTAAAATTACAAGAGCAGAAATTGAAGCAATTCGTGGAGTAAATTCAGATGCTACAATATATAAATTATTAGAATACAACTTAATCGAAGATGCAGGAAAATCAGACTTACCGGGAAAACCAACAATGTACCAAACAACAGGAGAATTTTTAAAAACATTTGGAATATCAACAATAGATGAATTGCCAGAATTGCCAAGATACAAAATAGATGAAAATGAACAAATAGTAATAGATGATGTAATAGAAAAAAACAAGGAATAAAGCATGAAAATCAAGACTTTACAAAAAAATTCGAAAAAATTTGAAAAAATTTGTAAAAAGTCTTGACAGATGCAAAAAAAAATAGTATACTAATATTCGTTGAACGGACGGGCGCTTAGCTCAGCTGGTAGAGCATCTGCCTTACAAGCAGGAGGTCATAGGTTCGAGCCCTATAGCGCCCACCATTTTTTTGGCCCGGTAGTTCAGTTGGTTAGAACGCTAGCCTGTCACGCTAGAGGTCGACGGTTCGAGCCCGTTCCGGGTCGCCATTTTTTTATAAATAAATATGGCTCGATAGCTCAGTTGGTAGAGCAGGGGACTGAAAATCCCCGTGTCACTGGTTCGATTCCCGTTCGAGGCACCATAAAAATAGCTGTACTTAAAAAGTTTAGGTATGGTTATTTTTTTATGGAATTATTGAAACATTTTTCAGGCAAATTTGAAATTAATGTAAAACTATGCTATAATGAATGTAATTCTCAGAAAAGAGAATGCTTTATGTTAAAAGGAGAAGAAAAAGTATGAATGCAGAAAATATGGGCGTTATGAAGCGGATTCTTGTAGAAGAAAGAGTGGATGCGTTCCTAGAAGAACTGGCTGACAAAGGAAGTTGCGTTCGCAAGAATTTTACAAGAAAGCAAATGGACGAAAAGTTCATCGACGTCGATATTGCAAGAGAGATTTTCCAAACTCACGGATTCTTCACTAAAACTACTGGTGAGCATTCAATAAGGTTTCTGTGGTGGATAAAGCGTTACCCCGAAACATGGGAAATTATTACCCCTACAGAATATGATGAACTAGATTTCTAGTTCTGAAATCTCCAAAGCCCCCAACTGCGATAATATCAAAGTGTGGGGCTTACTTTTTGTAATTATAAATAGCACACTGACCAACTAGTCAGTGCTTTTTTGGTATTTAAAACTTGTTATTTCTTTTATTTTGTTATATAATAGATAAAGCATAATTTAAGGAGTGTTAAAAATATGGATAAAGAAAGTAAAAAACTATTAAATATGATAATGAAAAATTTCCCAGATAAAAAAAATGAAGAAGCAAGTTTAAGAGAAATGCTAGAAGCTGGGAGAATGAAAATAAAGAAAAAACTACATAAAGTAGAACCAATAACAGACTTAAAAGATATGTTAAATAAATCTTATGATAAATATAAAAATAAAGTTGCATTTAAATATAAAATAGGAAAAAATGAGATAAAGACAATAACATATAAAGAATTTATAGATGATGTAAATGGGTTAGGAACACAATTAATGAAAATGGGGTTACTAGGAAAAAGGATAGCAGTAATTTCGGAAAATAGATATGAATGGACAGTTGCATATTTGGCAACTGCATGTGGAGTGGGTGTAATTGTACCACTTGATAAATCTCTACCTGCAAATGAATTAGAATCTTTAATTGTTCGTTCAGGTGTAGAAGCAATATTTTATTCTAAAAAATATGATGAAATAATGCAAGATATAAAACAAAGAAAAACAACAGACTTGAGATATTATATATCTATGGATTTAGAAGAAAGACAAGATGGCGTACTTTCTGAAAGAGAATTTATAGAAAAAGGTAAAAAATTAATTGAAGAGGGAGACAGAAAATTTTTAGATGCAGAAGTAGACAGAGAGGGAATGACATTTATGCTATTCACATCTGGAACAACAGCAATGTCTAAAGCTGTAATGTTATCACATAAAAATATATGCGCTAATATAATGGACATAGCTTCAGTAATAAGATTAACTCCAGATGATACATTACTATCATTTTTACCATTACACCATACATTTGAATGTACAGTAGGATTCTTATATCCTATATATGCGGGTGCTTCAATTGCATATTGTGAAGGAATAAGACATATTGCAGATAATATAAAAGAATTTGAAATATCAGCTATGATATCAGTTCCTGCTTTATATGAAGGTATATATAAAAGATTAATAAAATCTATTGAGAAAAAAGGCAAATTACAAGAAGTGGAAATGATGTGCAAACTTACAAGTGTACTTTCAAGAGTTGGACTAGATTTTAGAAGAGCTGTATTTAAAGAAATACATGAACAATTTGGAGGAAAATTAAGGTTATTAGTAAGTGGAGCGGCAGCACTTGATTATGAAGTGGAGAAAGGTTTTAATGATTTAGGCTTTGAAATGGTGCAAGGATACGGCTTAACGGAAACATCTCCAGTTATAGCTGCTGGAAATGATTTTGAACAAAAATTAGGTTCAGTTGGAAAAGTTTTTCCGAGTGCAAAAATAAAAATAATAAATAAAAATGAAGAGGGTGTAGGAGAAATATATGTAAAAGCACCATATGTAATGATTGGATATTACCAAAATGAAGAAGCAACAAAAGAAGTACTTGATAAAGAATGGTTTAAAACAGGAGATTTAGGATATATAGATAAAAAAGGTTTCTTATTCTTGTGTGGAAGAAAGAAAAGTGTAATAGTTCTAAAAAATGGTAAAAATGTATTCCCAGAAGAAATAGAAAACGTAATAAACAGAATTGACGGAATAAAAGAATCTTTTGTATATGGTAGACCAGAACCAGATGATGAAATAGATTTAAAATTATGTGCAAAGATTGTATATGATAAAGATGCAATGAAAGATGCCTACGGAATAGTGGATGAAAAAGAAATTAAAGATAAAATATGGGAAAAAATTAAGGAATTAAACAGAACAATGCCACCATATAAATATATAAAAGAAATAACTGTAACAGAGGAAGAATTAATAAAAACAACAACACAAAAAATAAAAAGATTTGAAGAAATGAAAAAAATATAAAAAAACAATTGACATTTGTTATATTCTTGTAATAAAATTGTAAAGAAAAAGTAATATGAATCCTATTGTAGTTTTTGGCCAAAAAATGTATAATAATAGTAGTTCGTGACAATTCAAATAGGAACAAAGGAGGGAGTTTACAGTGCTATTTTTTAGAAAACCAGGCATAGTAAACGTAAAAATGATAATTACGGAAGAAAAGATTTTATCAAATATTGACAAGGTTCAAAAAATGATAAATCCAAATAATAAAAAACAAATAATTCAATTAGAAGAAGATGCTTTTTTTAAAGATTTAATAGACTCAGTAAAAACATATTTAATAGAATACCCAAAAAAGAAAAGCTTCCCAGCAAGTGTATATAGAGCAGCTTACGGATTAGTAGAATATACAACAGAACAATTTGAAGAAAATACAAAACAAATAGAAAGTTTAATAAGACAAAGAGAAAAAAATATAAGTGTTTCAAATGAATTAAAAGAAATCCTACAAGTAGTACAAGATAAAGAAAAAGATTGGAAAAATAGAGTAAAAGAAGCTGCAGATAGAATACCAGAAGATGCTTTAGAGGCATTAATTGTAATAGGAAAATCTAAAAAGAAAAATACAGAAAATTATGAAGCTGCAATGAAACTAGTTAAAGCAAAAATTTCTAACTTAGAATCAAACTTACATATTGAAATAGATATGGAAAGAATAGAAGATAGATCTAAAGCTCTAAGCTATATAGGAATTGAAATCGCAGAAGCACTAAAAGGAATTCCAGCACCAGTTGAAGAAAAAAGTGTTCAAAAAGAAGCAGTAGTAGAACCACTTGAAGAAAAAGAATATATCACACAAACAAGATTTGAAGTAAAACCATCATTATGGCAAAGAATTAAAAGTAGCAAATTGGTAAGAGCAATTCAATACATATGCAAAATTAGAGTTGTCATATCTTTACCAGAAGGAAGAGGAGAAAACTAAAAAATGCAAATAGTAGATCCGTATATACAAGTAGAAAAAGTAAATGGAATACAAATAATGAAAAACATAGAAAGAGCATGCAGGACATGCTATCGCTCAGAAGGAAAAATTACAGAAGAGTCATATAAAACATTATTAAAAAATTGTATAACAAGAGGTCATGAATCTGTTTTAGAGCATGAAAAAGTTACAATTAGATTGTATTGTGATTTAGGAGTATATAAGGATTTAACAAGACATAGAATAGCATCATTTTCAATAGAAAGTACAAGATATTGCAATTATGGAAAAGATAAATTTGACAATGAATTAAAAGTTATAAGACCATGCAATATAGAAGAAGGAACAGACATTTATGCTAATTGGAAAAATGCATGTGAAGCAATAGAAAAAAACTATATGGAAATGTCAAAAAAAGGAGCATTACCAGATCAATTAAGAATGATATTACCACATAGTATAGCAGCAGAAGTAACTATGACAGCAAATATAAGAGAATGGAAGCATATATTAAGCTTAAGAGCATCAAACCATACACATCCATCAATAAGGCAACTAATGATTCCATTACTATTATATTTTAAACAAATAATGCCAGAAATATTTGAAGATGTTCCTTATGATGAAGAATTTCCAAAGGAAAAATATGCAAAATTAAGTGAAATAGAGGATATATATTAAAAAAATAAAAAAATTTGAGTATATGTCTTGACATATACTCAAAAATATCTTATAATAAATCTCGCGTTAAGAAATGCTCCCTTAGCTCAGTTGGTCAGAGCAACCGGCTCATAACCGGTGGGTC
>USHY01000008.1 GCA_900554635.1 uncultured Clostridium sp.
CGAATGATTTACAAGTAATTGTGCTTGTTCCATCATATACATCAAACATTACTAAAGTTTTACCGTTTTTTAATTCTCTTGAATCAGTTCTTATTACTTTTCCTTGCAAAGCAACTTTTCCGTAATCTGCTGTTAAGTCTTTTATTTTTACAATTTGTTCTTTGATATTGGCGCTTCTTCCAAGTATTAACGGTGTTTCTTCCTCTGGCTCTTCTGGATCATTCTCAGCACTTTCTTCTGCTTTTTGCTCTTGTTTCAACTCTTGAGCTACTTTTTTGTTCTCCTCTGCAATAAAGTTTAGATTGTTTACCATATTCTTACAAACATTTTCCTGCAACTCTTCTAAAAGATGGCGTTGTTCTTTTATTTCTTCTTCTGAAATATTTTCATTATATGTAACTCTATATTTTTTGCCATACACATTCATAAATAATTTTTCCAAAACACTATCTACAGAATACGCATGTAAAAATTCAGAACTCTTATTCTTTAAATTAATTTCTGCACTATTCCCATCTAATGTAATTGTACTTCCTTTTAAAATTGCTTTAGTAATTGGAAATTTTGAAGCTATATATTTTATAATGTCGTTCCAGTCATCTTTAAGTGTGTGAATTAGTTCGATTTCTGGATATTTTACATCTATTATAATTGTCTGAATGTTAAATCTTGTTGATAAATAAGTTTCAAAATCAGCTAAATCTTGAACTTTTAGCTGATTTTTACTTAAAATTTCTACCTCTAACTTGTTGCTTTTTTTATATAAATTCATTTTTTGAATTTGTGCTTCTTGAATATTGCTTTCTTTTTTGAAATCTTGAAATACATCTTTTACAACCTTTTGCATCGTTTTTATGTTCCCTCTTTTCTCTCATTTGCTTGGGAGTATTATATCATATTTTTGTAAAAATGGAACAGGAAAAAGTAAATTTTTTGTTATTTTTTTGTGTCTTATTTGCATTGTTTTTATTTAAGTTGCCATCCATTTGTATCATCATATCCAGCTGCTAGGTTTATGTGCTTATATGAAAGTCTTACTATAGGGCGAATTGCTCTAGCTCTAGTAGATGAACTTTTCGTTAAAACGTGTGATTGAAATAATGTATCTAATCCGGATCTTACCTTTCCATTATCTACAAAATTCATTTGAAGTGCTATATATGCATAGTCTTGATTACAATAACTACCTCTAGTAGCTAAATGAAAACTACCTCCCTGTGGAGTAAGTAAAACATTATACATAGTCTCTATCTCATTCTCTTTTCTTGTATCTGCATTCAAATATTTATCACTCATATCTTTTTGAGCCCAAAAACCCTGAAAAGCTTTAAAATTTTCAGTTTTCGTTATATATGCTTCTTCTTCAGTCTCATAGGGTATTAGCTTATCTTGTTTACTAGATACCCCTCCTGTTTTTACATCTTCTAGATATCTTTTAGGAACATAGTCTCCTTTATATGCTATAGAATCTCCATATTTCACTCCTCCATCTATATAATCGTGATAATCCCACACGCTTAAATCCATTTTACTTTCTATATCTTCTATATTCTCGCTTCTGGCTACTGCTCCATAATTCGAATTACTATATAGTTTTTTACAGATATCATTCAATAAATATACACAGTTATTATATCCCCTTGCACCTTTAAATGTTATTGTAGCTTTAGTTGGCGATTCGCAAATTAACTCTACTGTTCTTGTTTTATTATCTACTGTTAATACTCTCCATTTTAAGTTATTTTCTTGTGAAATGCTTTGTTCCTCATCTGCTCCTGAGTATTTTGTTTCAACTATGTAGCTTTCAATTACTTCTGCTGGTTGATATGCAACATAGTCTCCTATTTTTACATAGTCTGATAGAACTAAAGTTGCATCATCTAATTCTTTCATTAAATCATCAACTTGACTCTGTTGCTGCTCAACTTTATGGTTTGTTTCCCCAACTGCTTTTTGGGCTGTATTAAATATTTTGCTGTCTATAGCAACTTTTGTGCCGACTCCTAGCAAAATTAGCATTATTATTATTGTTATTATGAGTATAATTATGGTAATTCCACGATTTGTGGTGAGAATTTTTGGGGTTAGATTTTGACTGCATTTTTCCCCTTGATTTAAAATATTTTTTCCGTTTTCTAAATTATGGCTCTCTCTACTCTTGCAACGGTTTTGGCGATTTGTTCTTTCATGTTTTTTTCCTCCTATTTAAGCAAGCTTTACTTAACTTACCTGTTTGTTTGGTTTTATTTTATGATATATTTTGGGGTTTGTCAATAGGTTGTGAATCGAAAATGATAAATTTTATTTTAATTTTATTGACATTCTGTAAAAAATATGCTATTATATTTTTAGCGAAAGCAAATGTTCTTTGCTCGGAATAAGTTATTAGTTGAATATGTGTATCACAGCTACACATATTCTTTTTTTCATAAAAAAGTAGAGTAGTCACAGCAACTACCCTACTCTTGAATTATGTATTTCTATCATAATTCTTGCTTTGTTCTTTTTGCTCTTTTGCTTTCATAGTTTCTTCTTTTTCTTTCAAAAGCATTTCTACTAATCGCAAAATTAACTCGGAACTTGTCATTAGTTACACCCCCTTTCCCCTTTTCAAGTGAAAGGTTGGTATTATTTTATATTATTATTTACAAAAAGTCAACATTTCACTTTAGTAAAACTTTTCTTAATTCGTCCATATTTTCTGCAATGTAGTCTGCTCCTGCTGTTTCTAGTTCTTGTTTTGTTCCAAATCCATAAGTTACACCTATTGATTTTAGTTTATTAGACTTAGCTCCGAGAATGTCATAGTTTCTATCTCCTACCATAATACATTCTTCTAATTTAAAATTATTTATATTGTCTAATGCAAATTTTATTACATCTTTTTTTGCATTTCTTGTTCCATCTAAAGTGGCTCCTGATACAAAGTAAAAGTATTGTTTTAGATTGTATTTTTCAAGTATTTTATTCGCATAAGGTTCTGGTTTTGATGTGGCTAGAAGAACATTTTTTCCGTTTTGTTTTAAGTCTCTAATTAATTCATCAATTTCTTTATATAGCTTAGTTTCCCAGACTCCCGTTTTTTCATAAAATTCTCTGTACTTTTCTATTGCATACTTGGCTTGCTCTTTTGTAAGATTATAGTAGTTTACAAATGTATCTTCTAATGGTGGTCCTATAAATTTTTCTAGGCTTGTTCTGTCTTGAACTTCTATACAAAAGTGTTTTAATGTATATACAAACCCATTAATTATTCCCTCTCTTGAATCAATTATTGTTCCATCTAAATCAAATAGTATATTTTTAAACATGTTTACCTCTTTTCTTCTAGATTATTATAGCATAAAATTCTAGTTGCGTGTATCTTTTGTAAAAATTATTTTCGTTTTCGAATTCAGAAAAAATTATATTGACTTTTCACATTTTATGTACTATTATTTTTCTAGGAGTGATTTTTTATGGATTTGTTGAAAGAGAGAATTTTGGCTGATGGTAGGATTTTGAATGATGATATTTTGAAGGTAGATGGTTTTATTAATCATCAGGTTGATTGTGAGTTAATGCGAAAAATGGGGGAGGATTTTGCAGAGCATTTTATGGATTTTGGAATTACTAAGGTTGTTACTATTGAAAGTTCTGGTATTGCTCCTGCTTTTTCTGTTGCAAGTATTTTAAAGGTTCCTTTGGTTATTTTCAAAAAGCAGACTTCTAAAATTTTGGATGAAGATTTACTTCAAACTGAAGTGTTTTCTT
Organism: uncultured Clostridium sp.; assembly: GCA_900554635.1. Lineage (GTDB taxonomy): Bacteria > Bacillota > Clostridia > TANB77 > CAG-508 > UMGS1781. The sequence goes on from USHY01000008.1 coordinate 3,754, forward strand.
TTACTAAGGGAAAGCCTTATCAGCTTACCGCTTCTCGTAAATTTCTTGGTAATAGTGATAATATTTTATTTATTGATGATTTTCTGGCTAATGGAGAAGCTGGGCTTGGTGCTAGTAGAATAATAAGAATGGCTGGTGCTAATTTGTGTGGTATTGGTATTGTTATTGAGAAGTCTTTCCAGCCCGGTAGAGCTAAGCTTGAAGGTTTAGGGGTTCCTGTTTATTCTCTTGCTAGAATTAAAACTTTTAATAATGGTAAACTTGAATTTTTAGATTAAATTAAAATATAGAGGCAATTTTGTTTGCCTCTATGTTTATTTTATTGCTTCTTCTGCATATTTGTTGTTTACAACTTTTTCGTAGTCTGCTCTTTTTTCTAATTCGCCTGCTTCTTCTATTACATCTTGTAATTTATTGAAAGCTTCCTCTGTCATAACTGGTGTTTTGTTCCAAGCATCTATGTCTTTGTATCTTTGGATTGAGCTTTCTAGCATTTGTACATCTGTACTTGGGAAGAAATCTTTTATTAATTCTGCAATTTCTTTTGCTGTATGTCCTTCTGTCCATTTTTGACCTTTATATATTGCTGTTGTGAAATCTTGAATTGTCTTTTCATTTTTTGCTATATAGCTTTTCTTTGCAAAATATGCTGTGTATGGAATTTCCCCCGCTTCTGCTCCAACTGATGCTACAATATATCCAGCTCCTTGTGCTTCTGTCATTGAAGCTGTAGGCTCAAATAGTGTTACATATTCCGCATTTCCTCCCGCAAATGCTCCGGCCATTAGGTCAAAGCTTATGCTATCATCTAAAATCAAATCATTTTTTGTGTCTAGGCCTTTTTGTTTTAATACATATTCAAATGTCATGTATGGAACTCCGCCTTTTCTTCCTGGAATTACTGTTGTTCCTTTCAAGTCGTTCCAATCAAATTTTTCTGGTTTATTTCGTGCCACTAAAAATGAGCCATCTCTTTTTGTAAGTTGCGCAAATACCTGTGGATAGTCTTCTTTTCCTTCATTATATACATAAATTGAAGCTTCAGGTCCTGCAAATCCTATATCACTTTGGCCTGCCAAAACTGCTGTCATTACCTTATCTGCTCCTTGCCCTGTTGTAAGCTCAACTTTGATGCCTTTTTCTTCAAAATATCCAAGTGCTATCGCCACATATTGTGGTGAATAGAATACTGACCTTGTAACTTCATTCACTCTTACTGTTGTTAATCCTTTTGCCTCTTGATTATTGTTTCTTTTAGCAGATATAATAACTGATGTTATTACTCCTACTATTGCAGCTACAATAATTGCTGCTATTATCCATTTTCTCAATGTTCTTCCTCCTAGTTATATAAATTTGTGTGATTTTGATAGTAGTTTTTCAAATAAAACTACTGAACCATAAAGTATGGTTGCAACAAAAGCCAAGATTATTACACCTGTCATTACTAAATCTAGCTTAAACACTTGACCTCCATAAACTATTAAGTATCCGAAGACCTGCCTTTGATACTAGAAATTCTCCTGTTATTACTCCTACTAATGTTAGACCAATATTTATTTTTAGAGAATTTATAAATGTTCCAATATTGGCTGGTATAATTATTTTGGTTAGTAGCTGAAACTTACTACAGTTAAAGGTTTGTGCCATTTTGATTTTTTCTTTGTCTGTATCTAAAAAGCCATTTAGTATTTCCATAATTGTAACAATTAAGGAAATTGCAAGCCCCATAGTTATAATAGCACCTTTTCCTGCTCCAACCCAAATTATTATAATCGGTCCTAAAGCGACTTTTGGTAAACTATTTAGTACAACTAAAAATGGTTCTGCGACTTTACTAAAAAAGTCGGACCACCATAAAAGTATTGCCATAATAGTTCCAATTAGTACTCCTAATGAAAAGCCGTATCAAAGTTTCTTCACATGTTACCCATAGATGTGTTAATAGTTTGTTTTCAGATAAGTTCATGAGTGTTTTTAAAATTTTGCTTGGTTGACTTGTTATAAAGCTATCAATTAATCCTCTGTTTGCGCATATTTCCCATATTGTAATAAAAGCAATTACAATTCCTATTTGTGTTGCAAGTATTAAAAACTTTTTTAATTTGATTTGTTTTAAGTATTTTTGTCTATCTTTTGAAATATTTTTTTCATGCATTTACATCTAACTCCTTCCAAATGCTGTCAAAGTATTTACTGAATTTAGGACTTTCTCTTACGTTTAATGGATTTCTGTTTTCCATTTCAAAATCAATAGTATGAATTTTATTTACTGTTGCTGGTCTTCCTGTTAATACCACGATTCGGTCTGACATACTTATTGCTTCTGAAATATCATGTGTTACCATTAGTGTTGTAACATTTTCATTTTTAATTATTCCATATATATCTTTTGTAACCATTAATCTTGTTTGATAATCAATTGCGGAAAATGCTTCATCTAAAAGCAGAATTTTCGGTTTAATTGCCAAAGTTCTAATTAAAGCAACTCTTTGACGCATTCCTCCTGATAATTGTGATGGATATTTGTCTTTAAATTCATATAGATGGTATTTTTTTAAAAGTTCCTCTACATATTTTTTGTTTTCTGGTGTGCACATTTTTCTTATTTCTAATCCAAATAGCACATTTTTATATATGCTTCTCCATTCTAGTAAACTATCCTTTTGTAGCATATATCCAATGCTTGATGATAACCCAGAACTTTCTATTCCATCTATGTAGATTCTTCCTGAAGTTTTTTCTTCTAATCCTGCAATTATTGATAAAAGTGTTGATTTTCCACATCCACTAGGTCCTATAATGCTTACAAATTCGCCATTATTCACAGTAAAATTTATGTTTTTTATAGCCTCTATTTCACCATTTTTGGCTTGATATATTTTTGAAATATTTTCAATCTTTAGTAACTCTCTCACTTTAAAAATTCCCCCTACAAACTTATCTAGTTATATTATATTCTTGAGGGGAAATAAGGGTGAAAAAAAACGATACTTCGAAAAGTATCGTTTTATAATTAACCTTGTGTGTAAGGTAATATAGCAATATGTCTTGCTCTTTTTACTGCTGTTGTAATTTCTCTTTGATGTTTTGCACAAGCTCCTGTTGCTCTTCTTGGTAATATTTTACCTTTTTCGTTTACGAATTTTTTCATTTGGTCATAGTTTTTGTAATCTAAAACTAAATCTTCATTAGCACACATTGCGCAAACTTTTTTTCTTGTTTTTCTAAATTTTGGATTGAAATCTTCTTCATCTTTTCCATTAAATCTTTTTTTCTTATTATTTTTGTTGTTTCCTCTTTTATCTGCCATTGATTATTTCCCCCTTTCTACTGTTTAGAATGGTAAATCGTCTTCTTGTTGTGGTGCAAATTCTGAGCTTTCAGAAACTGCATTTCCAAAAGTACTTTCAAATCCTTCTGCACCGCCAGCATTCTCTCTCTTGCTATCTGCAAAATATGCTTCTTCTGCGATTACCTCTGTAACATAATGTTTTACCTTATTTTCATCTTCCCAATTTCTTGTCTGAAGTCTTCCAACAACTCCAACTTGTTGACCTTTTTTAAACCACTTGCTACAAAACTCGCCTGTTTTGTTCCAAGCTACAACGTTTATAAAGTCAGCTTGTCTTTCTTCACCTGGTTTGCTAAATCTTCTATTTACTGCTAATGAAAAACTTGCAACCAATGTGTTTGTATTACTTGTATATCTAACTTCAGGATCTCTTGTTAGACGACCCATTAGAATAACTTTATTCATCTATTATTCCTCCTCTTTAACTACCATGAACTTCATAACTTCGTCTGTTATTCTGTAATTTCTTTCAAGCTCAGCTATTAATTCTGGTTTTGCTTCGAATTTGAATACTAGGTAAAATCCTTCTTTTTGCTTATTTATTTCATAAGCTAATTTTCTTTTTCCCATTTCTTCAACAGAAGCTACTGTTCCGTCAGCATTAATTAAATCAGAGAATTTTTTTATTAAATTTTTAACACTTTCTTCCTCTAAATTTGGATTAACAATGACAACACTCTCGTATTTATTCATCATTTCCACCTCCCTCTTGGATATAACCCATATTGTCCTAACTAATATGAGTAAGGATAAAACGGCCACAATAAAAAGACCGCTCTTTGCAGCCTTTTTATTTTACCATATTTTGCAAGAAAAATCAAGCGTTTTTACAGAATTCGTACTATATCATTATATGTCACAAATATTGAAAGTCCAATTAAAAGCAAGAATCCTGCCATTTGGATTTTTAGTTCTGTAGTTTGTTTTAGTGGTTTTTTGCGAATGGCTTCTATTAGGAGTAGAAATATTTTTCCTCCGGTCTAGTGGTGGGAATGGTAAAAGGTTTGTTATACCTAGTGATACTGAGATTACTGACATCATGTAGATGAATTCTTTTAGTCCGTTTGTTTCTACTACCATGTCTGATATTCCTACTACTCCAACTAGTTGGTCTGCTTTTACTTTTCCTGTGAATAGTTCCATTATGCCTTGAAGTGATGCTCCTAGGAAGTTTCCTGTAAATTTCAAACCTTTTTGAAATCCTAATATGCTTGATGCTATTATTGCACATAAAATTAATCCAAAGATTATATTTACAGTTCCACCTGCTAGTAATATTGCTATTTTCTGCGGTATTGTTTTTTGATTATATGCTCTTTGGTCTTCTACTGGTTCATCCTCTCCAAGCATATTTACAAAGCCTCCCATAGGAATTGCCTTTAGTTCATACGAGGTTTCTTTTCCTTGTTTTTTCCAAATTGTTGGGCCAAAACCTATTGCAAATTGTTTTATTTTTACATTAAATAGTTTTGCAACTAAAAAATGGCCAAGTTCATGTATAAATATTAGGAATCCCAATAAAAATGCTATTTTCAAAAAACCGATAATCATTAATTGTGTTCTCCTTTTAGATTAAATTTAATAAAAAATATGCAAATGGTGCTATTAGTAAAATACTGTCTATTCTATCTAACATTCCACCATGCCCTGGAATAATTTTTCCAAATTCTTTAATTCCTGTAAATCTCTTTACACTAGATGCTGCTAAATCTCCTATTTGTCCTAGAACACTTAGGATTGTTGCAATTCCAACTATTGCAATATAAGATATTTCAAAGTTCCATACCTTATTTAATATATATGTATATATTATAGAAAGAATTACTGCACCAATAATTCCTGCAATGCTACCTTCAACTGATTTTTTAGGGCTTATAGGTGTTAATTTATGTTTTCCAAGTTTCATACCTACAGCATATGCAAATGTATCTGTGCCCCATGCTGCTATTGCTAGATACCAAATTAAAAACTTTCCATTTTCGCATTTGTATAATAATGGTATGAAGATTATGAAAGCCAAAATATACACAATTCCAAACCCTGTAATAGCAACATCCTCAAAATTGGTTGCCATTTTTGTAATTATTATTTTTAAAAATAGAAATACAATCCCTATAAAGAAAGATACTATAAGCATTTGTGGACTTATTAAGTTAAGAAAAGCTATTAGAATTGCTAAAAGTGTTCCTATCCATCTATCAACATTTTTCTTTTCTTTAAAGCTGTTAAAATATTCATTTATACTAATTATTGCAACTGTCGAAATTGCTATGTTTACTGCTGTTGTATTTCCCAAAATTAGTATTAGTGCGAGAATTGTAAACAAGACAATCCCCGAAATTATTCTTTTTCTTTTCATTATTTTTTCACCTCATCTGGTCTACCACCAAATCTTCTGTTTCTTTTTTGATATACTTTTATTGCTTCTATTAAATCCTCTCTTCCAAATTCTGGCCAATGTTTCTCTGGGAAATAAAATTCTGAATATGTAAGTTGCCATGGTAAGAAATTACTTGTTCTAAGCTCATGGCTTGTTCTTATCATTAAGTCTGGGTCTGGCTGACCGGCTGTATATATGTTATCTGATATTAATTTTTCATTAATGTCTTCTATATCAATTTCACCTGATTTTACCTTTTCTGCAATAATTTTTGTACTGTGAACTAGTTCTGCTCTACCACCATAGTTAAATGCAATATTTAAAACTAGTCCTGTATTGTTTTTAGTTTTTTCTACTAGTTTATCAATCTTTTTTTGAATATCTGATGGTATATTTTCCTTTTCACCAATAACTCTAATTTTAATATTTTTCAAATCAAGTTTTCTTAACATTGAATCTAAGTTAGCTTTTAAAATAAACATTAAAGCTGAAACCTCTTCTTTTGTGCGTTTCCAGTTTTCTGTTGAGAATGCATAAACTGTTAAATATTTTATTCCAATTTCATTACAGAATGTTGCTATATTATCTAGGTTCTTTGAACCTGCTTTATGTCCCTCTTTTGTTGATAGACCGTTATTTTTTGCCCATCTTCTATTTCCATCCATAATTATTGCTATGTGTTTTGGTAAATTTCCTAAATCTATATTTTCCATACATTACTCCTTTTTTCCTTTTGTACTATTTTATCATATATTTCAAAAAAAATGAAATGTTTTTGGAATTTTTTTAAAATATATTTTTTAAACACAGTCTTTCTCTATCTTTTACATGTTCGACAAAATATATTGTAGTTTCAATTTCTTGTAAAGCTGTTTCTAATGTTCCATTTTCAATGTTTGATTTTGCTTTTGTAAATGCCTGTTCTACATTATCTAATTCTTGATGAACAACTATAATTGACCAAGTTTTATCTGTTCTGCCTAGCATGTTATCTATATCTTTTAATTTATTTGTTATTTCCTTTCTATCTCCATTTGCCTTGGCTTCTATTGTTTTCTGTTTTAATTCTTGTAATTTACTTGAAATTTCATCTGAAGTTTTAGTTAAACATCCTTGTGTCCATATATCTCCGTATTACAATAATTATAATTATTGTAATTATAATTATCCATTCCCTCATTGTTTTTTCCTTTCTTTCTCTTGGCAAAAGATTTGTCCTTTACCATCAAATGTTACTATTAAGGCATTTTCTGGTTTTATTTTAAATTTTTCAACTTGTTTTTTTAGCCACTTTGTATCTCTACCAATTGCCTTCAAATTTTTGTGCATTACTTTTCCATCTATTATCAAGTCGTAAGGTATTCCCTCATATTCTGGTGTTATATTGAAATCTTCTGGTATTGTATTTCTTTTTTCTGGTTTTTGTATTACACTTATTTGCCCACTGGTTTCAAGTATTGCATATTCAACATCTCCAATATTGAATATATTACTTTGCCTTAATCTTTCTTGAAGTTCATTTATTGTTATTTTTTCTTTTTTTAGTGCTTTTTCATCTATCTTTCCTCTAAATATTAATATTTGTGGTTTTCCACATATTATTGCTCTTAATTTTATACTTTTCATATTTAGTATTGATAATATGAGTTGAAATGCTAAAAGTGTTAGTATTGGTATTATGCCATTGAATATTGGTATTCCTGTGTCTGCCATTGGAACTGAGGCAAGGTCTGCTATCATAATAGCTATTACCAGTTCAAATGGTTGCATTTGGCTAATTTCTCTTTTCCCCATTAATCTCATTACAATTAAAACTAGTAAGTATATTATACTTACTCTTACAAAAGTATTTAACATAAATTCTCCTTTATATAGTTTAATTTTTTACATTTTTTTTGAAAATATACAAAATATTTTTTGAATAAATATTTTAGAATTGATAATAATATTATCGAAACCTAAAAAATCAAAGCAAAAATTAAATATATATATTTAAAGTTAGGAGGTTTTAGGAAAATGTCAAATAACAATCAGAATGTTCAATCTTCAAATGGTACTAGTACTGTTTGGCAAATAGTTGGTAGACTAATTACCGCTGCTGTAGTTCTTGCAATTACTGCATTTTTCACTCCAGGATTTCAAATTTCAAATATCTGGTCACTAGCTATTGCAGCAATAGTTCTTACTATTATGGATTACCTAATTGCTAAATTTACTGGAATCCAAGCTAGCCCATTTGGTAAGGGATTTGTAGGTTTTGTTGTATCTGTAATTATTCTATATGTTACACAATACTTTGTTGCAGGATACTCAATTTCTTGGATGTCAGCTATTATTGGTGCTCTAATTTATGGTGTTGTTGATTACTTCTTACCTGGCGAGCAGAAAATGTAGCTAAAAAAATAAGAAAGACTTTAAAATCAAAGTCTTTCTTGTTTTTTAATTCAAATTCAATCTCTGCGTTCCTCTTATCTCTAAATATTCATTTAATGTCATAGTTCTTTTTTCAGCTTCTATCATATATTTTGTTTGACCTAGTTCGCTTATTGAGTATAATTTATCTAAGTGATCGCAATCTAAGAAACTTTTTCCAGTATCTAAATAAATTAATCCATATTTACCATTCTGTTTTACTACTATTGTTTCTCCAATTCTTTCACTTAATCTTGGTACAATTAATGTATATAGTATTTTATTGTTTGGATCTTTTTTGTAACCAATTTCATCAAAAATAATATCTGTTAGCATTGAACCATTGCTTTTCATTATTCCATATTTATTATTACTCATAACCTTGTATAACATGTGTTCATAATTTAAAATCTCTAGTCCATCATATTTTAATGATTGAACAAGGCTTCCTGTAGTGGAAATTATTCCATATTTTCCACTTGTGTTTGAAACAATATAACTTTTGTTGTATTCATCAAAATACATGCTTGAGTATTGTGTTCCAATTATTTCTTCTAAATTGTTATTTAATACACCATATAACCCATTTTTTTCAGCTATTATCCAACCATATGCCATGGCTTTTTGGTTATTCTCGGTCTGTGTTATTGTATATCCATTTTCTCTTAATTTTTCAGTATTTGCTTCAATAAGTTTTTGGACTGAATAAATGTTTAAATTATTTTTATCATCAAACTCATAATAAACATTTAACGCCAATCTTAAATCTTCAATCGCAACATAAAGTTTATTATTATACATTACAATATTGTTATTTAAAGTGTAATATTGGTAATCCAAATCTGTGTTTTCCTCGTATTTGTATATTTTCTTGGAATCTTGTTCAAATCCATATATTAAGTTTTTATTCTTAATATAGCACTTTGTTGTGTCTATGCCATAATTTTGGTATTCACTGTTATAGTATTCATATCCCAAAACTTCGCTTAAATTCTTTAAGGCTATGTATTTACCATCATATACTAAATCCTCTGTTATTTCTGTTGCTTCTCCATTTATTAGAATTACTGCTTTTGCTGGTTGTGCAGATTTTAAGTATGCCATGTATGTTAATATACCAATTGATAGTAGTATTGATAAAATCAATAACATTAATACTATTTTTTTTCCTTTAGGAGTTTTCTTTTCTTGATATTTATTTTCATTTAATAAATCCATATTATATCATTCCTTTCAAATGAACTAGGCATTACTACTCATCATAGCCATATTTTTTGTAGAATTCTTTTTTAAAGTTTAGGAGATTATCATTATCTATTTCATCTCTGATTCTTTCCATTAGTCTTGTTAAAAATCTTAAATTATGTATTGAAAGAAGTCTTACTCCAAGGATTTCATTTGCCTTGATTAAATGTCTTATATAGGCTCTTGTGTAGTTTTTACAGGTATAACAGTCACATTCATCATCAAGTCTGTTCCAGTCTCTTTCATATGTTGCATTTCTTATCACAACCTTACCATGTGATGTTAATGCTGTGCCATTTCTTGCTATTCTTGTTGGAAGAACGCAGTCACACATATCTATTCCTGCAATCGCAGCTTCTATTAGATAATCTGGTGTTCCAACTCCCATTAAATATCTCGGTTTATTTTGTGGCATAAGTGGAGCTGTATATTTTAAAATTCTTAAAAAATCTTCTTTTGTTTCTCCTACACTTATTCCACCTATGGCATATCCTGGAAAGTCTAGTTTTATTAAGTCTTCTGCTGATTTTTTTCTTAAATCTTCGAAAAAGCCACCTTGAATTATTCCAAATAGACCTTGTTCATCAGTGTTCTTGTGAACAGCTTTACATCTTTCTGCCCACCTTGTTGTTCTTTCCATTGAATTTTTTGTATATTCATATGTCGCATTTGGCTCAACACATTCATCAAATGCCATTATTATATCTGCTCCTAAATCCTCTTCAATCTCCATTACTTTTTCTGGTGAAAAGAAGTGTTTACTTCCATCTAAGTGAGATTTGAATTCAACTCCATCTTCTGAAATTGTTCTCAAATCACTTAAACTAAAGACTTGAAATCCTCCACAATCAGTAAGAATAGGTCTGTCCCAGTTCATAAATTTGTGGAGTCCTCCAGCTTCTTTTACAAGCTTATGTCCTGGTCTTAAATAAAGGTGATATGTGTTTGATAATATAATTTGAGCCTTAACTTCTTCTTTTAGTTCTTCTGGTGTTAACGATTTTACTGTAGCCTGTGTTCCAACTGGCATAAATATTGGTGTTTCAATATCACCATGAGGAGTATGTATTACCCCTCTTCGTGCTCCAGTTTGTTTACATATATGTTTTAATTCATATGTTATCGCTTCCATTTTATTTCCTTTCTAAATACTTTTAGCCTATTCTGTTGTTGTATTTTCAGAAGTTGTTGTTGTATTTGTTGGTGTTGTTGAAGGTGTTGGCTCAGTTGGAGTGGTTGGCGTTGTTGGAGTAGTCGGAGTAGTTGGTGTGGTTGGAGTTTCCGGTGTTGTATTTTGTTCAGGTACTTTTTCTGTTGAATTATTTACTTCAGATGAATTTGTAGGTTCTTCAACCTTTGTACTTTTTACACCCTTTCTTACAATTTTATTTAGTGGGCTATATGTATCTGTAGATAATAATTCTTTAGATACTTCTTGACCATTTAGTTTTTTAATTCTGTATGTTTTACTTTTACATCCTTTTAAACCATATTGAGAAACTTTTTCTTGCCCTGCACTTAAGCTACTATCCTCTTGAACAACTACTTTGTAAGGGGTATAGCTTAGTACTTCTGATATAATCTCAATTTCGTATTCCACTTCTTCTCTTATTCCAAATATTTTTATTTCTGCTAATCCACCACTACATTTTGTTTTTATCATTATTGGATATTTTCTTGTATTTTCAAATTTAAAATCTAATGAGCCATACACAACTGTTGCATCTTTTCCTGGTTCAACATATGTTGCTTGGAACATATGGTTATGTCTTTCAACTATGTTCATATTGGCATACAGTGCTGCATCGTATAATGTAGATGATATCTGGCATATTCCCCCTGCTAACATTGGAACTACCTTTCCTGCTGCAAAACCATTTGCATATTGATATCCTTCTTGTACTGTTCTTTTTCCAAGTGTTTTGTTATATGAGAACACTTCTCCTGGCATTACAACAACACCATCTAATTTAGACATAGCAATTTGTAAGTTTTTTGATCTTGGTACATTTGTGCTATCATACTTGGTTGAAAATGAACTCAATAGATTTGGAAAAGCTTCACTTCCTATTTCATTTGTATGAACTTTTGGTTCAATTATATTTAATGGAATAACATATTCCTCTTTATCCTCTTTAAGAATTTCTTTTGCTTTTTCCACATCAAAATCCAAACCAGTTTTATGTGGTATTATTTCAAATGGGTTTGTTTTAAATGTTGCATCTTGTGGTTCTGTTTTTACTTCTGAATGTATTTTTTCAATATCAATTTCTGGACATTCTTTATATGCTGTTTTGATTTCTAACTCATCATTAGTACCATTTTGTATAGCGTTTAATAAAACTTGTTTTATATCATCACTGTCTACTACAATTCCTGATGTTCCCCTTGTTATTATAAGTTCTTTCTCTTCAACACTATATGTATTATCCACCATTGCATTTGGTAATTTTGCATTAATTTCACTTATTACATTATTAAGTAATTTCTCATCATAAGAAATTTCTAGCTCTACATCTTTTTTTTCTACCATTGTTAGCAATATTTCATAATTGTTTTGAAAAATGTTACCATCTCTTCCTACATTAAATGCTGTTTCTACTGCTTTGTTTATATTATATTCTATACCTATCTGTTCTGGGGTAACATAATAACTTTCTCCATTTATTTTTAAAGATAGTTCTTTTGATTTTTCATATTCTAATTTATCACTAATAACTTTTATTGCTTCATCTTCTGTTAGTCCCTCTACTGATATTTTTCTTACAGATATTCCACCTAGTATAGTGTTACTATTTGAGTTTATAAATGCAAAAATTGTCGAAAACAATAATGCCAAAATTAATATTATTGATACAACAATTGCAAGTATTACAAATTTATGATTTTTCTTAGTTTTGATAACTTTCTTACTTTCCTTGAATTTATAGCTTTCTTCTTCTCTTTTTTCTTTTTTTTCAGGTTCTTGTGTTTCTTTTTTCTCCTCACCTACTAATGTTACTGTATTAGCAACATTCTTCTGCTCTTCTTCGCTGTTTTCTAAAACTTCAGCTTTAATTTCATCATTATTTTCATTCATATGTTTTCATCCTTTCGAAAAATGTCCCTTTTTGTTTAATCTTATCATAAAATGTCTTCTTTTACAATATATAATAAGGAATTTTTTTTAGTTTTTTTTTTAATTATATTACTGTTCATTGAAAAAAATTTCAATTACTGTTTTGTTTAATGCTTTTGCAATTTTTTCCATTGTTTCTATACTCGGATGATTTCTTGATCCCTTTTCTAAATGGCATAAATATCCTGATGATAATCCGCTTTTTTCGGACAATTCTTCAAGTGTTAACCCCTTTTCTTTTCTTATATATCTTAATTTATTACAATACATTTTCAAACCCTCCTTGACTAATTAACAACAATATTATCATATTACAATTTGACAAGTCAATACTTTTATGATATTTTTTTATAAAATTTGATATATTTTTTATCTTTACTACTAGACAATTTTCAAATTCTCTAGTATAATAGTAAAAGATTAATTTTAAGAAGTGAGGTATTTATTATGATAGGAGACATGATTGCAAAAATAAGAAAAGAGAAAGGTATGACAAAAACAGAGCTTGCAGAAATGACAGGAATTAATATTGGACATCTAACACACATTGAAAAAGGTGAAAGAAATCCAAGCCATAAGGCTCTTCGCAACATTTGCAAAGCATTAGATGTTCCATACCAACAATTAATGTACACATATGATAAAGAATTAAATGAAGATCAAGAGAAATATGGTTTAGTAGAACACATTTCTCATAATAAAGTTTTAGCTGTTGATAATATAAATTCATTTATCGACTGCCCATCTTCTATTCCATCAGCATCTATTGCTGTTAAGATTTCTGATGATTCAATGGATAGTATTTTCAAAAAAGGAGACTATGCTTTTGTAGAATTCAACTCTCCTTTGAATAACAAAGATATTGGTTTATTTAGCGTTAATAATGAAATTGTTGTTAGAAAATTTTTCTGTAAAAAAGGAAAATACACTTTAAAAGCAGAAAATAAAGCCTACAAAGATGTCGTAATTACTGATTCTGATGAATTTTTCATTATAGGAAAAATCTTGAAATAATGGTTTTTAATACTGAAAAATATTTTTTACAAATTTTTTTAAAAATTTTGTAAAAAATACTTGCATTATATCATTTTTAATAATATAATGTATGCAGCAAAAGATAAATTGTTAAAAGAGGTAGGAAAAATGGAATTATTAAAAAACATATTTTTTAATACAGATAAGTTAGTTCAAAATTCAACTGTTAAAATTTCATATACTGGTAAATTCTTTGAGGATAACTCTGAAGAAGTTTTTATTCATTATGGATTTGGAAGCAATTGGGATAATTTATCTGAATTGAAAATGGAGAAAACAGAATTGGGATTTCAAACAGAAATAACTCTTTTGGAAAGTGATACTTTTAATTTCTGTTTTAGAAACGGTAATAATGAATGGGATAATAATAATTTTGAAAACTATGTTTTCGAATTAGAAGCTCCTTGTGTTTCTTTGGCCTTATCTGATAATTCTTATGGTATGGGTAAACCTAATAAATTAAGAAAAACTTATTTGTGGGGCAAAAAGATTAAAATCGCTGGATATAAGATTATTCGTTATATTTCAAAGCTTTTTATCGGAAACAATAAGGAAAAAGTAGAAAACAAATAGATTAGTAAAAACTATTAATTTGTATAAGGGCTGATTAAAATCAGCCCTATTTTTATGTAACCTATGCGATTACATACCCACCATTTACTGGTATTACTTGGCCTGTGGTAAATTCATCCTCAATTAACCATTTTACACACTTATAAATATCAATTGGCCTACCTATTTTTCCAAGTGGTGTTTCATTTCTTATCTCATTTTTAATGTGTTCATCTAGCATGCTATTCATTGCCGTATCAATTACACCTGGTGCAATTGAATTCACTCTTATATTTGAAGGTCCAAGTTCTTTGGCAAGAGATTTTGTCATCGCATCAAGACCTGCTTTTGAGATTGAATAAACTGTTTCGCATGATGCTCCTACTTGTCCCCAAATTGATGATATATTAATTATTAAACCACTTTTTTTATGTATCATGGTTGGCAAAACTGCTTGTGACATATAAAATGCTGATTTTAAATTTGTATTTATTATTTCTTCCCAGTCATCATCTGTAACATCTTGGAACATTTGTAGTTTTGCTATTCCTGCATTGTTTATTAATACATCGATATTTCCAAATTTTTCAATTGCAAAATCTACCATTGATTTTACATCTTTTCTTTTTGAAACATCAGCTTTAAAAACTTCTACTAAATATCCTTCTTCTTGTAAATCTCTTTGAATTTTTAATGCCTGTTTTTCTGATTTGTTATAATTTAGTAGAACATTATGTCCATCTCTTGCCAAATTTTCTACTAAACATTTTCCTATTCCTCTTGAGCCTCCTGTAACTATGATATTCATAACCAATCCCCTCTTTCTTAAAACATATTAGCATTATTATTTAAAAATGTCAAATCAAACAATCTGCTTTAAATGATTAATATAGTACTTGTTATTTGCTACATATACCTCTATTGCATCAATTCTAACATTTACATCCTCTAAATTTCTGACATGCAAATAATATTTAGCAGCCTTTATCAAGTGTTCTAATTTTCTTTTTGTAACTGATTCTGATGGTAAGCCATATTCAGTGCTTGTTCGTGCTTTTATTTCAACAAATACTACATAATTTTTATCAAGAGCAATTACATCTATTTCGCCTTGTCTGCATAAAAAATTTCTATCTAATATGTTGTAGCCTTTGCTTTTCAAATACTCTACTGCAACATCTTCTCCTTTTTTTCCTAAAATGTGCCTTTCATACATTTTTTATCACTCCTTTGCCTTAAAATTGTTTCCTGGTAAAGATTCTATATAGCCTTCAAGCTCTAGCATTGTAAGTATTGTGTTTACATTTGCAATGTTTTCTCCTGTTTTTTTACTTATTTCATCTGCATTTAATGCCTCTTGTTTAATAGAATTATATATTTTTCTATACTCTAGTGGTATTTCCAAATCATATTGTGCCTCACTTTGTATAATGGTTTGTTTTTTTAAACAATCTAATATATCTTTAGGTTCTGTTACAAGTATTGCGCCTTTTTTGATTAGCCTATTTGTTCCTATTCCTGCTTTGTCTTCAATTGAGTGTGGTATGCAGAAAAGTTTTCTTTTAAATTTTTTCACATATTCTGCTGTAATACCTGTACCACTTTTTGTTTTTGCTTCTACAACAAGAGTTCCTAAACTCATTCCTGCAATAATTCGATTTCTGTCTCGAAATCCTTGAGGAAATACCTCAACTTCTGGGCTATACTCTGAAATTATTGTTCCATTGTTTTCCAAGATTTTTTCAAAAATAATTTTGCTTGGAAAAATATGTTCAAACCCAGACCCTAGTACTGCAATTGTTTTTCCTTTAGTTTCCATAGCTCCTAGATGTGCATGGCTGTCTATACCTTTTGCCATTCCACTTACTATTGTAATTTCATTTTGTCCAAGATAATTTGCAAATCTTTTTGCAATATCAGCTCCATAGCTAGTACAACAACGCGAACCAACGATTGAAATACACTCATTATTTAGTATTTTCTCATCTCCCAAGACATATAGTTTCTGAGGTGGATTTTGAATATTTTTTAATTGTCTTGGATAACATTCACTTTCAAATTCTATTTCCTTTATTTCCATTTTAATTACTCCAATACTTTCTATCTATTGACCTATATTGTATTGCTTCTGCTATGTGTTTTACTTCTATGTTTTCACTTTCATCTAAGTCAGCTATTGTTCTGGCAACTTTTAGTATTCTTCCATAAGCACGAGCACTTAATTTTAATTTGTTAAACGCATTTTCTAAAATAAGTTTTCCTTTTGAATCTAATGTACAATATTTTTCTATTAATTTGGGGGTTAATTCCGAATTGGATAGGATTTTATTTGATTTATATCTTTCTAGTTGAATTTTTCTTGCTTTATTTACTCTTTTTTTAATTTCTTCTGATGTTTCGATTTTTTCACTAGAATCTAATTTTTGGTATTTGACTGGACTTACTTCTATGCAGATATCTATTCTATCTAAAAGTGGTCCACTAATTTTTCCCATGTACTTTGAAATTGAATTTGTTGTGCATGTACATTCTTTGTCTTTCGAACCAAAATATCCGCACGGACATGGATTCATGCTTGCTGCAAACATAAAATTAGCTGGATATGTAAAACTTCCATTTACTCTTGAAACTGTAACTTGTCTATCTTCTAATGGTCCTCTTAGAACCTCTAATGTGCTTTTATGAAATTCTGTTAATTCATCTAAAAATAAAACTCCATAGTGTGCTAGGCTTATTTCTCCGCGGTTTTGGAATTCGTCCTCCTCCAACTAGTGATACTCCTGATATAGTGTGATGTGGAGCTCTAAATGGCCTTGTTGTAATTAATGGAACATCTTGTGTTAGAGTACCTGCTATACTGTGTATTTTTGTTATTTCCAATGCTTCTTCAAAGCTTAGATCTGGTAAAATTGTTGGAAGCCTTCTAGCAAGCATTGTTTTTCCTGAACCTGGGCTTCCAATTAATAGGCAATTGTGTGCTCCTGCTGCAGCAACTTCAAGGGCTCTTTTAATGTTCTCTTGACCTTTTACTTCTGAGAAATCAAAATTATATTTTTGATTTGTTTTAAAGTATTCTTCAATATTTACTTTTTTTGGTTCTATAACCTCGTTTTTATTTAGAAAATTTATAACTTGCATTAGGTTTCCTACTGGTAATACATCAATTCCTGATACAATTCCAGCTTCTTCTGCATTATCTTCAGGAACTATAATTTTCTTCATTCCAAGCCTTCTAGCTTCTATACACATTGGTAAAATTCCATTTACTCTACTAATTTTTCCATCTAAAGATAACTCACCTATAAAAGCTATATTATCTGTCTCTTTTGTATTTATCACTTCCATTGACATTAAAATTCCTATTGCTATTGGCAAATCAAAACTTGAGCCCTCTTTTTTAATATCTGCTGGTGCTAAATTAACAACAATTTTTTTACTTTGAAAATCTACATCTGAGTTTTTTATTGCTGTTTTCACCCTTTCTTTTGCTTCCTTAACACTTGCATCAGGTAACCCAACCACTTCCCACGCTGGAAGTCCACTTGATACATCCACCTGTACATCGACTAAATACCCATCTAGCCCATGTAAAGCCATACTTTTTACTATTGATAACATATTTCCTCCTTGAATTTAAACAGCGAAATGCCTTGAAATAATTTTGATAGAATTAATTTCCATAATAATATCATAGATTTTTTAAAAATGCAATGATTTGTGTAAAAAAAAATTAATGGGCTAGAAAATCTAGTCCATTATTTTTTAGTCTAATACTTCAACCTCAACATATCTTACGCCCCATCTTAAGGCTTCTGCGTGTGAGTTCATGTATATGTCTATTCTGTTTCCTTGTATTGCTCCGCCTCTGTCTTCAACTACATAAGTTGTTCCATTTATTACTACTTTTGTTCCAAATGCGAATGTTCTAGGTGCTGCTATTGTGTGGTTTGCTGTTGCTTTTGCTCCTGATGCTGTAATTCCATTTGTTTTACCGCAACATTGCATACATGCACAATATGCTGTTACTTTATATACTCCACTTTTGCCTGATGTTCCAGTTACTCTTGAAAAAGAACTTCTTGATGTAATTACTGATTTACTTTGTACTTGTACAATTTTATCTACAGGATTTTTTATTATTTCCTCTGATAATTTTTCTCTTGAAAGTTCTTCATTTTCTTTATATGTTACCTTGTAGGTTACCTTTTTTTCTCCATTTTTTCCAGATTGAATTACTGCATTTCTTGTTGTTGTAGCTCCGTTTGATACATCTTTAGTTACTGTTTCAAAAGGTATTTCTTCTATTACAGTTTCAATTTTTTCTGTTAAATTTGTATATTCTTCCAAAACTTGTTCTTTATTTATTTCTGTTGTAGTATTTTGAGCTATTTTAATTGGCTCTTCCCCTTTTAAGGAGATAACAATTGTTTTTGTATTAGTTATTTCTGAATCTATTCCAGGTGTTACGGTTTCATTGTCTTCAATAACTATATGATTTTCTTGTAAGATATCTGATATTTTTGTTTTAGCAGTTAATACTGTAATTTCCTGATTATTAGAAAATTTTATATTAACACTATTTAACTTTACATTACCAGCAAATACTGATATTCCTAAAATTATAGAAAATATTGCTCCAGCTATTATTATTTTTTTTATCTTAGAAGATTTTAAATAATTTTTCATATATTAATTAAATCCCTCCTTGGACTCACAAATAATATTATACTATTTTTTTACAAGCTTGTCAAATTTTTGTAATATTTTTGTAATATTTCTCTTGTATTCCTTATGTCCGTAGATAAAATTCAAAGCAGAATGTTTTAGAAACATTCTGCTTTTTAAGTTCTTGCTACAAAACACTTTCTATAATAATATATTCAAGTTTTTGTATTTTATTCCTTTTTACTTAATATCTTTATATTTTCTAAATCCTATATAAGATGTTCCACATATTGCTGAAATTGCTAGTGTTATTAATGCTACTTTCATTATTCCACCTGTATTTGGTAGTTTTACATTTGATGTGTTTGATTTTTCTGCTACTCCACAATTTTTACATTTACCATTTACAAATACATGTGATGCAGTGGTTTCTACAAGCACTTTTCCACAATCTTTGCACACTTGCCAATGATAATTGCTATCTGCTTTCCATTCCCTATTTGTATGCTTGCATGGTGTTGTTACATTTTCATTTTTTCCACATGAACATGTTCCATTTTCATATTTATGTGTTTCCTTTTCTAGTATTGCTCCACAATTTTTACATTCTTTCCAATGATATGTTTCATCTTCTTTTACTGCAATTGAACTATGTTTACAAGCATATTCACAAACTATGCATACTCCATTTACGAATGTATGGTATTCTATGTTTCGTTTTTCTTGACATTTAGTACATAATTCCCAATGTTGTTTTTCTGTTGCACCTGTTTTATCAATTTTCCAGTTATGTGCACATGTTGTACTTCCTTCTTGTCTTCCACATGAACATATTCCATTTT
Organism: uncultured Clostridium sp.; assembly: GCA_900554635.1. Lineage (GTDB taxonomy): Bacteria > Bacillota > Clostridia > TANB77 > CAG-508 > UMGS1781. Next base: position 23,358 of record USHY01000008.1, read on the forward strand.
CATATTTATGTGTTTCTTTTTCTATTTGCTCACCACAATTATTACATTCCTTCCAATGATATGTTTCATCTTTTTTTACTGTTGTTGAACCATGTGTACAAACATACCCACAAACTGTGCATACTCCATTTACAAATGTGTGATTGACAATATTTCTTTTTTCTTGACATTTTATACATTTTTCCCAGTGTTGTGTTTCTGATGCTCCTGCTTTATCTATTTGCCAGTCATGCTCACATGTTGTACTTTGTTTTACTGCATTACATTTTGTACATACATTTGTTGAATCATAATTATGTTCTTCTATTTTTTCCTCTTGGCATCTACTACATATTCCTTTATGCGTTCCATCTCTATTGTCTGTCCAGTTTTCAAAATCATGTCCTAGTTCTGAACCTTCTGTTGCTTGACATCTGCTACATGTTTTTGGTTTTATACATGTTGCTGCTTGCCAATCATGTCCTAATGCTGTTCCTTCTGTCGCTTGACATCTTTTACATGTTTTTGCTTTTGTACATGTTGCTATTTCCCAGTCATGTCCTAATGCTGTTCCTCTCATTTCTTGGCATCTACTACATGTTTCTGGTTCTGTACATGTTGCTGCTTGCCAATCATGTCCTAACGCTGTTCCTTCTGTTGCTTGACATCTGCCACATGTTTTTGGTTTTGTGCATGTTGCTGCTTGCCAATCATGTCCTAATGCTGTTCCTTCTGTCGCTTGACATCTTTTACATGTTTTTGCTTTTGTACATGTTGCTATTTCCCAGTCATGTCCTAATGCTGTTCCTCTCATTTCTTGGCATCTACTACATGTTTCTGGTTCTGTACATGTTGCTGCTTGCCAATTATGCCCTAGTGTCTGTCCATCTGATATTCCACATATTGCACATATTCTATTCGCTGTGCATGAATTTCCTGTCCAAGAAGCTATATGTGATTCCTTGACTTGAGTACAACCTGCTGTATCGCACATTAAATAATGTTTTCCATCTGCATTTATAACCCATTTGTTTGTAAATGTATGAGTATGTGTACTTCCACCACTTGTTCCCACTGTAAGTCCACAAATATCGCATTTTCCATCATTATTTGCATCTACTGGAGTATGTTCATTGTCCCAATCTCTAATTGTACAATTTGATACGCTACAGTATCTTTCGTGTTTATTTGATATTGTATTTTCTGTCCAACTTCCCCATACAGCACTATGGCTTTTACTTGTGCTACTACATGTGCTATCATCACAACATAGATAATGATCGCCATCTGTCTTTGTTACCCAGTTATTTGTAAATGAATGTGTGTGTGTACTTCCACCACTTGTTCCCATTGTAAAGCCACAAGTATCACATTTTCCATCATTGTTAGTATCTACAGGTGCATGGTCTTCTTTAATTGTACAGCTTGATACAGTACAGTTTCTTTCGTGTCTATTTGATATTGTATTCTCTGCCCAACTTCCCCATGAAGCTGCATGTGAATTAGATTCAGTTGCACCACATTTTGTACAATCTCTTGCGTGCAATTTATTTGAACCTACATACCAATTACCAAATGTATGCTGACAACTATTTAGTTCTGCATTTATATCATCTCCTGTGTTTGCAAAAGCTTTTATATTTAATACAGAAGCTACAATTACTGTAAAAGAAATCAATATTAACGCTATAGTTGTAATTGTAAGGATTTGCTTTCTTTTTAATTCTTTTAAATTCATAATTCTCCCCCTCATCTTATTTTTTCATGGTTTATTTAACACTATCTTTTATTCTAATTAAATGTTAACCTTTATTTTGATAAAAGTCAACATTTTTTTTTAATATTTTTAAAACTTAATATTCTTGTAATACTTTTGTAACATTTTTGTAACATTTTATTTTTTTCTGTTCTCCTTGCATTTTTCTATTTGTTTTGTTATAATTTGTGTGTACTAAAATATAATTGATAGGAGGTTTTTATATGGTTTGGATTGTTTTAATTATTATTGTGCTACTAGTATTGTATGTTATATCAATTTATAACTCTTTAGTAGGTTTGAGACAAAAGGTTAAGAATGGCTGGAGCCAAATTGATGTACAGTTACAAAGAAGATTTGATTTGATCCCTAATTTGGTTGAAACAGTTAAGGGGTATATGTCTCATGAATCAGATGTATTAACTAAAGTTGCTGAACTTAGAACTTCTTGGGCTAATGCTTCAACTGTTAGCGAAAAATCAAAGTTAGATGGTGAACTTTCTGGTGCCTTAAAAACTATTATGGCTGTTGCTGAGAGTTATCCAGATTTAAAAGCTAATAGCAATTTTGCACAATTACAAGAAGAATTACAAAACACTGAAAATAAAATTGCTTTTTCAAGACAATTCTATAACGATATTGCAACAAAATATAATACAAGATTGAAAGTAGTTCCTTCTAATATTATTGCTTCTATGTTCCATTTCGAACCAGAGCAATTATTTGAAGCAGAAAGCAATGAGGCTAGAAAAAATGTAAAAGTTGATTTTGGCAACAAATAATAAAAGAGGTAACCCCTCTTTTATTTATTTTTTATTAACTTTAATTTTAAATCTCTTAGTTTATAACCGCACTTTTCAAATAAGAAATATATAATTGGATTATAAATTTTATGCATATCCATAAACTCAACAAAATCTGCATTAAATCCTTTTTTAAATCTATATAATCCTTCATTATAATGAGTCTCATCTGTTGCACAAACTCCCCTGAAATCATAGCAATCCATCTTTCTATTTATAGCTTGCTTTATCATTTCCCATTGTAGAAGGTATGTTGACATTAAGTTCCTGTGTTCATTTAAACTTCCTCCATATAAATACCATTCCTTATTTCCATAAAAGATATTCAAAACGCATGAAATTGGTTGTCCCTCATAATCTGCAAACACTAATTTTAGATGGTCATTATCAAAACTGTCAAAAATCTTTTCAAAGTATTCTTTTTTTCTTATATAAAATCCATCTCTTGATCCTGTTGTTTCTAATATTTGTTGAAACTGGTCTACATCTTTTCTTGTTCCTTCTCTTATGGTTACGCCTTTTCTTCCTGCTAGTCTAATATTATATCTTGTTTTAGAATGAAATGAATTAAATATTTCATCTTCGGTTTTTCCCTTTATATCCAATCTGAAAACATATCTTGGTTGAAGAAGTGTATTTACATCTTTAATTTTGTCTTCAACTTTAAATCCTCTTTCTTTTGCCATTTTTTTAAATTCTATGTTGCTAGCTAATATATCTGGGTCCATTTTTAGCATGAAGGCATTGTATTTTTTTGCTAATTCATCGGTTTTTTTTATTAATTCTTTGAAAGATTTTTCATCATTTACATCACATACAGGTCCTCTTGGTGAATACATTAATGTTGATTTAATATAAGGTAATTTTCTTATCAAAACACTCATTGATGCTTTTATTTTTCCTGAATTATCTCTAACAATTATTATTTCGTTTTTCCACTCATCTTTAACATTTGCCCATTCTAAGCTTTGTGCATAATGGCCTTTTTCATGTTTTTCTAAAAACTCTTGATATTCTTTTTTATTGAATTCTTCCATGTTCTTACCTTCCTTAATCTATTTTAAAAATACTTTTTGCATTTTTAAATGTAATATTTGCTATTTCCTCTAGTGTTATTCCTCTAATACATGCAATTTTTTCAGCTATGTGTATCACATTTCTTGAATCATTTCTAGTTCCTCTTACTGGTTCTGGGCTTAGATATGGTGAATCAGTTTCTATTAGTATTTTATCTAACGGAACCAATTTTACCACATCTTCAGCATTTTTAGAGCTTTTAAAAGTAACTGGTCCAGCAAATGATATATAAAAGCCTAGTTTTAAGGCTTCTTTTACAAGTTCTGGATTTAGTGGGCAACAATGAAATACTCCCTTTTGTTTTGCTTCTACTTTATTTTTCAATATATCTAATGTGTCCATCACAGCTTCTCTTGTGTGTATAACAATTGGTTTATTTAGCTTATTTGCTAATTCAATTTGCTCACAAAATATTTTTTTCTGTTCTTCTTTGTTCTCCTTATTCCAATAGTAGTCTAAGCCAATTTCTCCTATTGCAACAACCTTTTTTTCATTGGCCATATTTTCAATTTGTTTAATATAATCTACATTCAAATTATCAATATCATTTGGAGATACCCCAACTGTTGCATATATAAAGCTATGTTTATTAGCTATTTCTATAGCCTTTTTAGAACTTTCTAAACTATAGCCTGCATTTACTAAAGTAGTTACTCCTAAATCATATATTTTTTGAATTATTTCTTCTCTATCATTATCAAATTTTTCATCATTATAATGTGCATGTGAATCAAAAAGTTCCATATTTTCCTTCTTTACTAAAAATATTAGAGACGGTTTTGCTCCGTCCCTATTTTACATCATTTTACAATTACATGTCAATAATTTCACCGTTTTCATTAAAAAATTCATCTCCATCAAAAGAGTTGTCCTCATCAAAATCATCATATTCTAAAGGCTCCATGTCTTTATTGTCCTCAGGTAATGCAAACTTAGGCATCATCATTTCCATTAAACCTGATAGATAAGGGTTGTTTTGAACATTCTCATATATTTCTTTTTGGTCTTCTTCTGTTAAATCATTAACATTAATAGCATTTGTTATGCTTCTTTTTTCTATTTTTGGATTTTCTTCAAATTCATATTTTATTTGTAGTGTAATTGTTGCTTCGCCATCTACATTTACTTTTACTTTTATTGTTCCTTCATTTTTATTTTCTTTTGTGAAATATAATTTTATTATGTTTTTAAATGTTCCTGTTTCTATGCCTTCTTTAAGGTTTACTTGCACAGCTGTTGTATTTTTGTCTTCTTTTTCAAAGTTTAATGCAAATATTGCATCATCAGCCACATTTACAAATTCTATATCTGCTCTTACTACTTCGTTTTTTAATCCTTTAGTATAAATTGATACAACTGCATAATTTTCATTTGGTTCAGTTGTGTCTAAGTCTATATCTAAATTCTCAATAGCCTTTGATATTTCAGTGTTATCAGCATATTTTCCATAAGCATTTAGAACTTGGTCTATAATTTCCTTAATTTCATTTGCTGAAAATTGTGTTGATGTTTTTAAAACATTTTTCTTATCTCCTGTAGAACTTGGTTCAATTGAAACTTTTTCTTGTGTATATATTTTATAAGCTATTTTGTTTTTTAAAATAGTTTTTATATCTTCTAATAGTTTACTATCAGAATTCAAATCTACATTTTCAAATATTGAAGAATAGTCAAAATCTTCTATTTCTTCAGTTGGAATTTCTATATATTTACTATATAAATTTTTTAAGTAAAAATACATTTTGTTGTCTTGAAATATTGCATCAGCATTAAGAGCATCATCACCCATTACGCTTACAGTAAAATTTTGATTTAATACTTTTTGTTCATAGTCAACCTCAGTTGTAGCTTTAAGTTTTACTTGTGAAAGTATTGTATTTAGCATTGTCACATCATTATTCATTGAACTTGCAGTTGCAGAAAGTTCAAAATTTATCTTTTCTGTTTTACTACCCTTTCTTTCTTTTAACTCCTCGATTTCATCAATAACTCTGCTAAAAATCTTTTCAGGTTTGCTATTTAATTTACTCCACGCAAATACTCCTATTATCCCTAAAATAATTATACACACTACAATTATTAATATTTTAAGAATTTTCCCTTTCTTTGGCTTCTTTTCAAAATCTTTCTCTTCAATTCTTTCTTCCATTACATCTCCCCCTTGGCATGTATAATACCATATATGTTTATTTAAGTCAATAGTTATTTTTACATTACACTACCGCCACTGTCTGTCTTTGTTCTGCCATATTTTCTATTTTCCACTATCTCGCTTTCTGCAGTAACCTCGGTTAATCCTATTGGGTCACTTACATAATAATCACCTGATTTGAAGAATACTCTTTTTACATTCTTATATGTTGTAATTGCAAATCCTGCTGTATTATATTCTGAGTTTACCCAGTCCTTCCATTTCATTCCTTGTTCTGCTGTATATTGTACACCGCTTATTGTAAATGAAATATATACTGATAATTTTGGTATTATTTCTGTTTTTGTTTCACCACATTTTGTACATGTTGATGATTTTAATCCTGTTGATGTTGTAGTTGGCTTTTCAACTATAGTCCATTCTGAGAAAGAATGTCCCGTTGCAGCAATTGCTTCTGTTACAGTATTTCCACACTGTGTACAACTTCTTTTTCTTGTTCCTGATGTAGTACATGTTGCTTGTGTTATTACTTCCCATGATCCATATGTATGAGAAGTTACTGGAATTATTTGTGTTTCAACATTTCCACATCTAGTACAACTTCTTTGTTTTTCTCCTGTTGTTGTACAAGTTGCTGCAGTTACTATTATCCAGTCTCCATATGTATGCTCAACACATGGTTTGTTTTCGGCTTTCTTTGTATAATATTTCATATTATCTAAAACTACTCCTTTTAGATAATATACCTTTAGACTTTGCTCATTTACTATATAAGCATCATCCGCATCGGCTCCTCCACCATAATTTAGTGTTACATTATATAATTGACTTACATCTACTTTATAATAATTATCATTGTCTTTTGAATTTGCCTGTATTCCTAAAAATGATTTTGCACTAATTGCACTTCCAACAGTTGGTATAGTACCTTTGTCATTATAAAATAGCTTTATTTTATTTTCTAAGAGTTCTATATCTGCACACATATAATTATAATTTCTCACATCTGTGCCAATATTAGCATATCTTACAGTTACTCCTACCAAAATAGAAATAATAATAATTGTTATTATTAAGGCTATTAATGTTATTCCTCTTTGCTTTTTTATATAATTTTTCATTCGTTTCACCTCATTTATTACATCTATATTAATTTTCACACTTAAATAAAAAAAAGTCAAGTCTTTTTTTGTTTTTCCAAAATTTTATTTATTTTTCTTTTTAATATGTACCTTTTGTTTTCTTTTATTACTATTGTCCATAGATATATTATTATTAAGAATAAGCCAAAATTTTTATATACAAGTATCAATATGCTTGAAATTGTTGTAAATAATATCATTAGTACATTTGATGTTTTATTAACTATTTCATCTGCTATTTTTTTCTGTGATGTTTCTCTTATTGCTGATTTTAGTATTCTTCCCCCATCTAGTGGATATATTGGTATAAGGTTAAATATAGCTAGTAATATGTTTGCATTTATTATTATTTGCTGTGTTTTTATTTTAATGAAGTAAAATATTATTGCAATCAGTAAATTGATAGCTGGACCTGCTATAGCTATTTTTATTTTATTTTTATCAGTATTTTCAAAACTCTCAAACACTATTTCTATTCCAAATGGTTGTATTTTTAAAGCTTTTGGTTTTAGTTTTAGTAGCACTCCCACACTCATGTGAGCTAGTTCGTGTATTAATGCAAACAGCATTAAGAAAGCATATAGTTTTATTTGTTTAGTAAAGCAAAAAAATATTATAGCTGCAAATAATTGTATATTTATTTTTATTTGCAAAATCTCATCTCCTTAGAATTCCAAAATTAAATCTGGGTCAACATATTCATTGTTTCTTCTTATTTCAAAATGTAAATGTGGTCCTGTTACATTGCCTGTTGCTCCAACTTCAGCTATTTCTTGTCCTTGTGTGATGTAATCTCCTTCTTTTACATATATTTTACTGCAGTGTGCATATAGTGTTGAGACATCTCCGTTTGTGATTTTTACATGGTTTCCATAGCTTCCTTCTCCTGATACAAGTTCCACGGTTCCTTCCATTGCTGAAATTACTACTGTGCCTACAACTCGTGCTATATCAATTCCAGTATGATATTTTGGTACTGTTGGTACTTCCGGATTTCTTGGCCCGAATCTTGATGTTATCTCTCCTTCTAGTGGTTTTATTAGTGAATAATTTTTCTTTATATATCGTGCATCTATTTCCATTTGTGTAAGCCCTTCTGTATTTTCCTCTTCTTGTGTTTCTTCTGATTTTTCTTCTTTTTGAGCAACTTCATTTGATTCCCCATCACTATCTGTTGCTGATAATGTTTCTTGAGGTAGTTGCTCTTCTTCTTTGTTTTCTACATTCTCATCTTGATTTTCTTTTTTATAGATTCCCTTAAAATTTTCATATAGTTCCTGAACATTTATATCATATTCCAGAGTATCTGTGATTTTATTCATCACTTCCTGTGGAATTAAATTTGGAACGTTTTTTGCCATATAAAAGCATATGTAAATTAGCAAACATATTATGAACTGTTTTACAAGTTTTTTTGTAAGATTATTTGGCTTTTGAGCCTCAACTTGTACTGTTGCACTTTTTCTTGTTTCGTTCATTTTTCGTCTTGCATATATTTCTTCTGCTCTTCTTATTCTTTCATCTTGACTTAATACTCTTTCCATAAAAACACCTCTTAAAATTAGAATACATTTTTTACAATATATTCTAATTTTAAGAGGTTTAGAACTTATCCTATTTTACTTTATTCCCGCTACATTCAGGATTATATTTATAACTACTATTATGCTTAAAACTATTGTTACTGCCTTCATTTTTTTGTATCTAAATTCTAGTTGTTTTATCGAAAAACTTTTAAAGTGTTTTTCTTTTTCTATTTGTGATATAAAATTACTTATTACCATTTCCGCTTCTTTTACTACATAATTTTCATTTATTTCTTTTTCAGGTTTTTCTGTTCCCTGTTTTTCTATTGTATTTAGAGATTTGATTTTTTTATTGTTTTTCAATATTATTATTGCCTCATCTACTATGTTTGATGGTAAATCTTTTATAACTACCATATTTTTCATTTGGTTTTGTTTCATAAGTTCCTCCTTTTGAAAAGCGATTAAAATTTTATTAATATAATTTTTTCCATTTTTTATAGTTTTATACATTATTTAGGTGGTGCTATTATTATTTTTATATCACTTGACTTTTTATATTTTGTCATTATACTTTCTGAGAAACCGGCCACCTCATTTGTCATTATTATTGTTGTATAATCATTTTTTACTAGGTTTTTAATCATTTTATCCGTGTCTTCAAGGTCTGCTATTTCTTGCACATCTGCACCTAGCATTTCCAAAAATTTGAAACTTTTCTTATCATCTTTTGATTTCAATAATATTATTTTCATAAAAAAACCACCATTAATAGTGTTATCCATTAATGTGGTTTTATTCCTAAATTGAAACAAGTTTTGTAACTATTACTGTCATATCATCTTTAGCTATTCCAAAGCCATTGTCTATTGCTTCTTGCATAATAATGTCTGCTATTTTTTGAACATCATCTGTTTCTATATTTTCCATAAGTTCTTTAAGCCATAGTTCCTTGTTTTTATATTCTGTGTTTGATTCGATTATTCCATCGCTGCACATCACTATTATGTCATTTTCTTTTAAATCTTTGTCATATACTACTAAGTCTATTTTATCAAGTACTCCTGCTGGGAATGATATTGCTTTTATTGTTTCAACCTTTTTACCTGATTTTATAAATGTTGGGCAAGCTCCATTTTTTACAAGTTCTATATTGCCACTGCTTAAATCAATTATTGAAATATCAATTGTTGCATATGTTTCATCATTTGAATTTAAGTTTACAGCTGAATTTATTAAGCCTATTGATACATCATTATCAAACCCTGTTGTTAATAATCTTTTAAGCATTTGAATTACTGTTGTACTACTTTTTTTAGCCCTTGGACCTGAGCCCATTCCATCGCTTATTGCTAGCATGTATTTTCCATCATGAAGTTTTGTTCTAATATTACTATCTCCTGAAACTTCGCTTTTATTTTTTGTAGTTTCTGCTGCTCCAATTATTAATTTGTATTTCTTTTCTACTGGCTTTTCAGTTTTTTCTTCTGTCTTTATGTCATCCGCCAGTGATGATATTACTTTTGATACTCCTCCTAGCTGGTTTGCAAGTATTTTTTTGTTGCTTGCTTCTTTGTGTTTCCATATAGTATTTAGTTTGTTTATTCTGTATGTACTGTTAAATATTTTCACTATTGGTGATATTGTGTCTTGAATATTTTCATTTACAAGTTTATATCCATTTACCTGCTCTAATATATTAATTAGTTCCTCTTCTGTTATCATTTCTTTTTCTTCTAGTATTTCATAGCTTCTGTTTAAGATTTCATCATCATTTTGTAATATATCTTCATATAAAAGGTTGTCCTCTATTTCTTCTAGGTTATTTAGTACTTCCTCTTTAAATGTATTTTTACTTTCATCTTCTATTTTTTCTTCTAGTGTGTCTTTGGCTGAATCATTATAGCTTCTTGCCATTTGAAGTATTGTATCTGATACACTGTTTAGTTTATTTGCTGTTTTTTTCTTTTCTTCAAGAACTCCTGCTGCTGTTGGTAAGCATTTTGTTTGGTTGAACATTTCTGTTATATCTATACTTACTGTTTTAGGTATTACCAATAGTCCAAGTGATGCTATTAATATTTCCCTTATTGTTATTATTGGTACTGTGTTACCATTTGCAAAATATGTTAATACTGCATTTCCAACGCAGAAGCCTACTATTACTCCAATTTTTCCTAGTTTGTTCATTATTCCAGCAATCATACCAGATATGGCATATGAAGCAACTAGAGTTGGACTTGTTGAGTTTATTATGCCGAGTACCATTCCTATTGTTATTCCAGCAGTTCCACCTACTAACATTCCGTTTTTCCATCCTAAAAATAGCACAAGCATTATGCTAAATATGTTCGTGATTGAAAGTCCAAATATATGTAATTTGCTAAAAGCACATAAAGCTATTGAGATTATCAAACTTGCTCCCATAACCTCTTCTATTGAAAATGCTTTTTTTATTCCATATTGTTCTATTGTAATTAATGAGTTTGCAAATATTTTGTAGAAGATGTATGTTGTAATGCCTAATACGATGCTTGAGATTAAGTCATATACTAAAAACATTGTAAAAAACATTTTACTTGCTTGAACAATAAATGCTGATATGGCAATATATATTCCTAATTTTTGTTTTTCATTTTTGTCTGGTTCTTGTATTCTAGGTCTAAATATTAAGAGCATGGCAATAAATAATAGTGAGCTTAGTAAAAATGATAATGTTCCTGTTAGTCCAAACCCTATTGTTGTGCCTATTAGTACTGCTATGTATAATATTCCAACTGGAATTTTATTACTACAAGCTGCTGCAAATATGGCTAGTCCAAATGGTGCAAATTCTTTGTTAAATCCTACCATTGAAACCAAAAAGGCAACTGCATATAGTATGATATCATTTATTTTAAAAAGTTTTTTTATTTCTATTTTAGGAATTTGTTTTTCTTCTTGTTCATCTATTTCTTTGTGTGCAATATTTTGAAACATTAAACTTCATCCTCTCTGTTTTTTTACTATATTATACTACTATTTTTTTAATTATTTTGTCAAATTCAGTAAATATATTTAAAAAGTTTTCATCTTTATTCAACAAAATGGGTGTGCATTTGCCACCCATTTCTTTTGTTATACATTATTTTCTGTAAAATATTCATTAATTCTTATTATTAATTCGGTTTTGGCTTCTTCCATTGTTAGCCCTTCTATTTGAGCTCCAGCTAAAGTTATATGTCCTCCACCGCCTAATTTTTCTAGTATTACTTGTACATTAATGTCTCCAATTGAACGGCCACTTATGCAAATTTTGTCTCCCATTTTCCCTAATACAAATGATGCTGTTATGTCGCTTATTGTAAGTAGTTCATCTGCTGCTTTTGCACAGATAATATTAGCATTTTTATCTTTTTCATCATATGTTGAAATTCCTATTGTTCCATTTACTATTTCAGCATTTTTTACTATGTTTGCAATTACATTATAATTCTCTAGGTCACTTTGGAACCATTTCTTTACTTTTATTATGTCTATACCATATTTTCTTAAATATGCTGCTGCTTCAAATGTTCTTACACCTGTTTTGAATGTGAAGTTTTTTGTGTCCATCATAATTCCTGCATATAAGCTTTCTGCTTCTATTTGTTCTAGTACAACTTCTTTGCTTGCATATTCTACTATTTCTGTAACTAACTCTGCTGCTGATGAAGCATATGCTTCGTGGAATGTTAGTATTGCATTATCTATAAAGTCTTCAGATTTTCTGTGATGGTCTATTACAACTATTTTTTCAGTTTTTTCTAGTAGTTCTGGTACTTCAACATAACTTCTCTTGTGAGTATCTACTACTACTAGTAATGTGTTTGAAGTTACATTTGCAAGTGCTGTGTTTTTATCTATTATTACATTACTATCATAACCTTGATCTTTAAGTGCTGCCATTAGACTTTCTAAAGACATTCCATATGTCTCGTTTACTATATAGGCTTCTTTTCCTAGTGTTTTTGCTAATCTATAAATTCCTAAGCTTGAGCCCATTGAGTCTATATCTCCATTTGTATGGCCCATTACCATAACTTTATCAACTTTTGCAATTAATTCTTCTAAAGCATGTGAAACAACTCTTGCTTTTACTTTTGTTCTTTTTTCAATTTCTTGTGTTTTACCTCCGAAGAAAGTATATTTTCCGGTCTTTTCTAATTACAGCTTGGTCTCCACCTCTACCTAAAGCAATGTCCATAGCGACTGTTGTTGATTCATATTTTTCATATATTGTTGCACCTTCGTTTGATATTGCTATTGTAAGTGTTATTGGCATTCCATCATCTGCTTCAATCTCTTTTATTTCATCTAAGATTGTAAATTTGTTGTTTTCCATTTGTGCAAGATATTTTTGTTCGAATATGAAAGCATAAGTATCTCTTTCTTTTTTTACAATTAATCCACCTGAGCTACTTGCCCATTCATATAATTTTTTTTCTATTGCTGCTATAATTTGTGGTTTATTATCTTCTGGAATTCTTTGAATAATTTCCTCATAGTTATCAATCATTATTATTCCAATACAAATTTTGGAATCATTATATTTTTTTATTAGTTCATTTTGTTTCGTAATATCCATAAAATATAATGTAATCATTTGCTTAGATTCTTTTTTACGCTCTCTTCTCTTTTGTTTCACATATTCTCCCATTACATGGTAGATTTTATTATTTATATTAACCTCTTTATCTATTTTATAATTATTGTTCTCAATTTCAAATTTAATTTCTTTAGCCAAATCATCAATGTACGCATTAATTCCAACATTTGCAAATTCCTTATTGAAACTAGAACTCCTCCAAATAACATTACCATCTGTTTCAAGTATAATTAATGGTAAAGGTGAATTTATTAAAGTGTTTTTAGCTGCAGAATCAACTGAAAAAGTCAATTCATTAATATAACTAGAAAGCTCTCCTTTTCTCTTATTAAATACCCAAATTGTATATAAAACAATTCCTATATATAAAACAACTGAAGGTATAATAAACCATTTGTTATTCACACAAAGAATTATCATTAGTATGGCAATTATAATCAAATAAATCTTAGTTTTCGACTCTACTTTTTCTAATGCCTTTATATTATAATTAGACATAAAAACTATCTCCCCTTTTTTCTCACTTATCTATTTTACTGCAAAAAAGCGAATTTGTCAACCTTCCAAGCCCAAAACTAAAACATAGAAAAAGCACCACTACTCAAGTGGTGCCATACTACTAGGCAATTTTTTTCTTCGAGATAATTAATTACTGTATCGCCTGCAAGCTTACAGCATTACAAAAAGTGCGGCTCTAGAACCGGTCGTCGTGATGCTGTTGTACGGAAGGCCGCTGCTGCGAGAACTAGCAGAAGCACTGTAGCGGAAATTGCCGGCCCCTGTAAACTCGACCGCTGATGTCGTGCGCCTCTGTAGTCCATTCGCATAAGTTGCCTTCTAAATCATATATATTCTTTGATAAGTCTTTATATGGTTCTGTTTCATATCCTGAATAATTTTCATTATATCCTACACCGCCTGTTAGATATGGTTTTGTAATAAATTTTGATGATGTATGCCCTACATTTCCTGCTTTTGTTACATCATATTTTCCTGCTACATTTACAAATTCTAGCATTTGATCATGGCAAGTACCTAGCATCATACTACTTTTTACTTTATTTCCTAAACTTTTATTTTCTGCATATACTTTTTGTTGTGCATACATATAGTACCAATTTTTACTTGCTATTCCTGAATTTGTTCCTGCTATTACCTTTATTGCTGTTCCTTTTGTTGTTGTTATATTACTTGTTTCATATCTGCCTACATAATATCCTTTAGCATTATATATTAATGCTACTATTTCATTATATTCATTTTGCAGTGTTTCTTTAAATTTTGCTGTAGTTGCATAACTTGTATTGTCTCCTGTTACTGCCTTCATGTATTCTAAATAAGCTGGTTTTCCATCATAATTTGTTCCATCTCCTGTATTGTTTCCAGTTGTCACATCTGGTTCACGAAGTCCTGTATTGGCTGTATATACTTCTGTATATGCTGTTTTATATATTAATCCTAAACTTGTTGCATATAGTCTTCCTGCCATTTGTGTTGAATTATGAACTGTACATTTTGCAACTCCATTTTCTACTGTTATGTTACATTTATCACTTTGATCTGCTTTTGCTTGGCATATGAACATTTTATTTATTTGCTCATGTGATATTGGTATCCATACAAATTGGTCATATTTTGTTTTTTCTGTTCCATCCCATTTTACGCTTTCTACTTCATCATCTGGTATTAAGTATATTACTAACCCTTCATCTATTGTTGTTTCACTTTTTATTCCTGACACAGTAAACCCTGCTGGTATCCATGCTGTTTTGGTACCATCGCTGTATTCTTTCGTTTCAGAAAATCTTTTGCCTGCTCCTTCTGGTAATTTTACTTTGCCTTCTAAATAATCTTCTATTGAAGCATATTTTTCTCCATTTATTGTTACTTCACTCATATTACTTTCATCTTCATATGCCGTTTTGTACTTGTCTCCTGCTGTTTTGGCAGTTCCTAGAAGATTACTTTGGATTACTACTGTTACTACTACTCCTACTAAAATTAACATCACAATTATTGTGATTATCAGCGCTATTAG
>USHY01000009.1 GCA_900554635.1 uncultured Clostridium sp.
ACATTTCAACATTTTTTCTTGATTTCAGATTAAATAATCACTTACCTCCTGCAACCCCTCAAAGTTTTTTTGTCTTAATATCTCATAAACAACTATTGCTACTGAGTTTGATAGGTTTAAGGAACGCAAGGTTGGTCTCATTGGTATTCTGGCGGTTTTTTCTATGTATTTTTTTAGGGTGTCTTCTGGTAAGCCTTTTGTTTCCTTTCCGAATAGTACAAATACTTCTTCTATTTCTGTATAATTGATATCTGAATAGCAGTGAGTTCCTTTTGTTGTTATGAAGAACATGTTGTGTTCTTCTGGTTTGTATTTTTCTAGGAAGTCTTTGAAACTATCATGTTCTTCTATATCTAATTTATCCCAATAATCTAATCCTGCTCTCTTTACTTGCTTTTCGCTTATACTAAACCCGAGTGGTTTTACTAAATGTAACTTTGCTCCAATGGCAGCACAAGTTCTTGCTATATTTCCTGTGTTTTGTGGTATTTCTGGTTCTACTAAAACTATGTTTAATTTCATTTATTTATCTCCTATCTCTATTTCTTTTTGATTTTCTTGCTTATTTTATCATAAAAATAATGTTAGTGCAAATATAAAAAACTAGAGTGGCTCTGAATGAGAGCCACTCCAGAAACTTCTATTCGAAGTTTATTTTACTTTCCCTTTCTCTTTTTATAAGATTTCCTTGCTTCTTTACGAACATCTGCAGATGAAGTTTCTTCAATCTTTGCCATTACTCTTTCGAGGTAAGCCTCATTGCAATATTCTACTATATTGTAGATGTCCTCACTCCAGTCATCAATGAAGTGTTCCAGGCACTCTTCGAGAATATCAGGTTTCAACATGAAGCTTTGCTTTAACGCAATGCCACAAATATCGCTATAATATTCAGCATTGCATCTGCTGTTTTCGAAAGCTTTGTAGAAAACTTCTTCATCACAATTGGGAAGTTCAATAATCCCAATGGTACAAACGCCTTTTTTATCGACATTTGCAATATTGAGTAACTTTTCCTTCGGGTATTTGTCTTCAGAAATATATTCCCTATCAAACAGCACCCTATTGGTCCAGTACATTCCAAAATTTTCTTCAGCATAGACTATGGTTTCTCCAGAACAATTTGGATTATCCAGTATTATATCCAAGAGGTCTGTCTCTCCATCTGTCTGAATGAAAGCTTTTGCCATTATGTCTAACAGCTGTGGTGATGTAGTGGTTTCGGCAAGATCAAAGATTTCATCAAAAATAAGTTTATTCTCTAACATGAGAATAATGTATTTTTTGATAAATTCCTCATCTGTTACAAGATTCCGTACTTTTTCTGCATTTCCACTTTTAAGAATTGCAAGTACAAGTTCTTCCTCACTAAAGATGTCTGTAATTTTGTTAAACATTTTTGTCTACCTTTCTTTTTTAAGTTTTGTATTGTTTATATATGTAAAACAGCTTTCGCTGTGAAAAAAGGAAGTAAATTTATATAAAAAAGCACACTGGCTTTACATGTTAATTATACCATTTTATGTTAATTAGTTCAACTCCATTTAAGTTTTTACTTGTCATAAATTTAAGGATGACTATTTTTTAGTCATCCTTTTTGTTTTATTCTTGGTTTTCTCCTGTTGTAATATTTTTGTTTCTATATATTGGAAGTCCTGTTCCTGCTGGTATTAGTTTACCTATAATTACGTTTTCTTTTAGTCCTATTAATGAATCTGTTTTTCCTTTTATTGCAGCTTCTGTTAATACTCTTGTTGTTTCTTGGAATGATGCTGCTGATAAGAAGCTTTCTGTTGCTAGTGATGCCTTTGTTATTCCAAGTAGAACTCTTTGTCCTTTTGCTGGCATTTTGCCTTCTGCTTCTAGTTCTGCATTTTCTTTGTTGAATTCATTAATATCTACTAGAGAACCTACAAACATTTTACTGTCTCCACTGTCTTCAATTTTTACCTTTTTAAGCATTTGTCTTGATATTATTTCAATATGTTTATCATTGATATCAACACCTTGGTTTCTATAAACTTTTTGAACTTCTGATGTTAGGTATTCAAATACTCCTTGTGGTCCTTTAATTGCTAGAATTTCATTTGGGTTTATTGAACCTTCAGTAAGTGGATCACCTGCTTCTATATAGTCTCCATCTCTTACTTTTAATTTTGAACCAAAGCTTATTGTATAAGTTTTTGCAGTGTCTTTTCCTGTTACTGTTACTTCTTTTCTCTTTTTAGAGTCTTCTATTTTTACTGTTCCAGCGATTTCGGAAATAATTGCTAATCCCTTTGGTTTTCTTGCTTCAAACAACTCTTCAACCCTTGGAAGACCTTGTGTGATATCTCCTCCTGCTACACCACCTGTGTGGAATGTTCTCATTGTAAGCTGTGTACCTGGCTCACCTATTGATTGTGCAGCAATTATTCCAACTGCTTCTCCTATATTTACTTCTTTTCTTGTTGCTAAGCCCATTCCATAACATTTTGAACATACACCATGTTTTGTATGGCAACCTAAAACTGAACGAACTTTTACTTTTGTAATTCCAGCTTTTACTATTTTCTCAGCTAAGTTTGCTGATATTAGAGTGTTTTTATCTGCTAGAACTTCTCCTGTTGTTGGGTCTTTTATTGTTTCATAAGGATATCTTCCTGTTAGTCTTTCTTGTAGTTTTTCAATTATTTGATTTCCATCTTTGATGTCTTCTATTTCAATGTATTCGTTTGTTCCACAATCTTCTTCTCTTACTATGATATCTTGAGATACATCAACTAATCTTCTTGTTAAGTATCCAGAGTCTGCTGTTCTTAAAGCTGTATCTGCTAAACCTTTTCTTGCACCGTGTGAAGAAATGAAGTATTCTAGTGGATCAAGTCCCTCTCTAAAGCATGCTTTAATTGGGATTTCTACGGCTTTACCTGATGTATTTGCCATAAGTCCACGCATACCTGCAATTTGTCTTAACTGGTTCATGTTACCTCTGGCTCCGGCTTTGTGCCATCATATATATTGGGTTTAATTCACTAAAGTTATCTTTCATAGCTTCTGTAACATCGTTTGTTGCTTTTTCCCAGATTTTAATTACAGAATCATATCTTTCATCATTTGTAATTAAACCTCTTCTATATTGTTTTGCTACAGTTTCAACATCTTCTTCAGCCTTTGCTAAAATTTCTTTTTTAGCTTCTGGAACTGCAACATCTGCAACAGACACTGTTATAGCTCCTTTTGTTGAATATTTATAACCTGTAGCTTTGATATAGTCTAGCAATTCTGCTGATACATTTAAGCCATGTTTATCAATACATTTTGCAATGATTGTTCCTAGATTTTTCTTCATAACTGGGAATTCTATTTCTAGGTCTAAAATGTGTTCTGGGTCTGTTCTATCAACAAATCCTAAATCTTGTGGAATTCCTTGGTTATATATTAATCTTCCTGCTGTTGTTTCGATTGTTCTTGTAACTTTTTCTCCATTTATTTCTTTTGTTCTTCTTACTTTAATTTTTGCATGCAATCCTAGATCTCCGTTTAAGTAAGCCATCATAGCTTCATCTTCATCTTGGCAATACATACCTTCGCCTTTTTCTCCTGCAACTTCCATTGTTAAGTAGTAACTTCCTAAAATCATATCCTGTGTTGGAACTGTTACTGGTTTACCATCTTGAGGTTTTAGTAAGTTGTTTACTGATAACATTAAATATCTTGCTTCTGCTTGAGCTTCTGGTGATAGTGGAACGTGAACAGCCATCTGGTCACCATCGAAGTCGGCGTTGAATGCTGTACAAACTAATGGGTGAAGTTTTAATGCTCTACCTTCAACTAGAACTGGCTCAAATGCTTGAATACCAAGTCTATGTAGTGTTGGCGCACGGTTTAACATTACAGGGTGGTCTTTAATAACTTCCTCTAATATTCCCCAAACTTCTGGATTTAATTTTTCTACCATTCTTTTTGCACTTTTGATATTGTGTGCTAAACCTCTTGCAACTAATTCTTTCATTACAAATGGTTTAAATAATTCTATTGCCATTTCTTTTGGTAAACCACATTGATATATTTTAAGTTCTGGTCCAACAACGATAACTGAACGGCCTGAATAGTCAACACGTTTACCAAGTAGGTTTTGTCTGAAACGACCTTGTTTTCCTTTTAGCATATCTGATAAAGATTTTAAAGGTCTGTTTCCTGCACCTGTAACTGGTCTTCCTCTTCTTCCATTATCAATTAAAGCATCTACAGCTTCTTGTAGCATTCTTTTTTCGTTTCTAACGATTATTTCTGGTGCTCCAAGTTCTAGTAATCTCTTTAATCTGTTATTTCTGTTTAGAACTCTTCTATATAAGTCGTTTAAATCTGATGTTGCAAATCTTCCTCCATCTAATTGTACCATTGGTCTTAGGTCTGGTGGAATTACTGGTATTACACTTAAAACCATCCATTCTGGTTTGTTTCCTGATAGTAGGAAGCTTTCAACTGTGTCTAATCTTTTTATTAGTTTTGCTTTTTTCTGTTCGCTAGATTTTTCTATTTCATCTTTTAATTGTGCTGCTAATTTTTCTAGGTCTACTCTTTGTAATAAAGTTCTTACTGCTTCTGCTCCCATTCCTGCTTTGAAAGAGCCTTTTCCATATCTTTCTTCTGCTTCATGGTATTCTTTTTCATTTAAAATTTGGCCTTCTGTTAAGTTTGTTGTTCCTTTATCTATAACAACATATGCAGCAAAATATATAACTTTTTCTATGCTTCTTGGTGATATATCTAGTACTAATGCTACTCTACTTGGTATTCCTTTGAAATACCAAATATGAGCTACTGGTGCTGCAAGCTCGATGTGTCCCATTCTTTCACGCCTTACTTTTGATTTTGTTACTTCAACACCACATCTATCACAAACTATTCCTTTATATCTTACTCTTTTGTATTTACCACAATGACATTCCCAGTCTTTTGTAGGCCCAAATATTTTTTCACAAAATAGACCATCTTTTTCTGGTTTTAATGTTCTGTAGTTTATTGTTTCTGGTTTTTTAACTTCACCTTTTGACCATTCTCTTATTTTTTCATCTGAAGCTAAACCAATCTTTATTTTATCAAATATCTCTAATTCATCTTGTTTTTTATTTTCTTCCATTACTTAACCTTCCCCTCCTTATTCTTCGTATGAATCGTTGTCATTTTCTAAATTGTCTTCTGCTAATTCTTCATCTAAATCATCGAAGTTATCTTCTTCTAGGTCTTCATCTTCTTCTGGTAATTCTTCTTCATCTAGTAACATATCTTCATCTAATGGTTCTTCATCTTCCATTTTTTCTTCATCAGTTACTAGTGGTTTATTTTCATCTAGGTTAAAGTCAATGCCATCATCTATATTTTCTGTTAGTTCTAGTTCTTTGTCATCTTTAGAATATAAACGAATGTCTAATCCTAAGCTTTGTAGTTCTTTTATTAATACTTTGAAGCCTTCTGGTACTCCTGGTTCTGGTATATTTTCGCCTTTTACTATTGCTTCATAAGTTTTAACTCTTCCTACAACATCATCAGATTTTATTGTTAGCATTTCTTGAAGTGTGTATGCTGCTCCATAAGCTTCAAGTGCCCAAACTTCCATTTCTCCAAATCTCTGTCCACCAAATTGTGCTTTACCTCCTAAAGGTTGTTGTGTAATCACTGAGTATGGTCCTGTTGAACGAGCATGGATTTTATCATCAACTAAGTGGTGAAGTTTTAACATGTACATTACACCAACTGTAATTGGTTTATCAAATGGCTCTCCTGTTCTTCCATCATATAAAGTTGTTTTTCCATCTGGTGTTAATCCTGATTCTACAAGTAGTTGTTCTATGTCTTTTTCTGAAGCTCCATCAAATACTGGTGTTGCAACTTTTATTCCAAGTAATCTTGCAGCAGCACCTAGGTGAACTTCCAAAACCTGACCTAAGTTCATACGAGAAGGTACACCTAATGGGTTTAATACTACATCTACTGGTGTTCCATCTGGCATAAATGGCATATCTTCAACTGGTAGAATTCTTGAAACAACACCTTTGTTTCCATGACGACCAGCCATTTTATCACCAACTGATATTTTTCTTTTTTGTGCTATATAAACTCTTATAACTTGGTTTACTCCAGCACCTAATTCATCTGAATTTTCTCTTGTAAATACTTTTACATCAACTATTGTTCCTGCTTCTCCATGTGGTACTCTTAAAGATGTATCTCTTACTTCTCTTGCCTTTTCACCAAAGATTGCTCTTAATAGTTTTTCTTCTGATGTAAGTTCTGTTTCTCCCTTTGGAGTAACTTTACCTACTAATATATCTCCTGGTCTTACTTCTGCACCTATTCTTATAATTCCTCTATCATCTAGGTCTTTTAAGCTGTCTTCTCCAACATTTGGAATATCTCTTGTAATTTCTTCAGGTCCAAGTTTTGTATCACGACATTCGCAGTCATAATCTTCTATGTGAATTGATGTGTAAACATCTTCCTTTACTAATCTTTCACTTAGTAACACAGCATCCTCGTAGTTGTATCCTTCCCATGTTGTGAAGGCAATAAGAACGTTTTTACCAAGTGCCATTTCACCATTTTGTGTTGAAGGTCCATCTGCAATTACATCATTTGCTTTTATGATTTCTCCTCTTTTTACAATTGGTTTTTGGTTAATACATGTTCCACCATTGGTTCTTTTGAATTTAAGTAATTTATATGTATCAATTCCTGTTTTTGTTTTGATAATTATTTCATCACCAGTTACTCTTTGCACTACACCGCCATTTTTAGCAACAACTGTTGTTCCTGAGTCTTTTGCTGCTCTGTATTCAATACCTGTTCCAACAATTGGTGAATCTGTAATCATTAGAGGCACTGCCTGTCTTTGCATGTTTGCACCCATTAATGCACGGTTTGCGTCATCATGCTCTAAGAATGGTATCATAGCTGCACCAACTGAAACTAGTTGTTTTGGTGATACATCTACAAAGTCAACTTTATCTGCTTCAACTTCTATAATTTCATCTAAGAATCTTACTTTTATTTTCTTGTTTATGAATCTTCCATTTTCGTCTACTGGTTCTGTTGCTTGTGCTATTGCATGGTTGTCTTCTTCATCTGCTGTCATATAGATTACTTCATCTGTAACACAATGTGTTTCTGGGTCTACTTTTCTATATGGGGTTTCAACAAATCCATATTCGTTGATAATTGCAAATGTTGAAAGTGCTGATATAAGTCCTATGTTTGGTCCTTCTGGAGATTCTATTGGACATAGTCTTCCATAGTGAGTATAGTGAACATCACGCACTTCGAATCCTGCTCTTTCTCTTGATAAACCACCAGGTCCTAATGCTGAAATTCTTCTTTTATGTGTTAATTCTGATAATGGGTTTGTTTGGTCCATAAATTGTGATAATTGTGAACTTCCGAAGAATTCTCTAATTGATGATGTGATTGGTTTTGTATTGATTAATGTTTGTGGTGTTACTACATCTAGGTCTTGAATTGTCATTCTTTCTCTTACAACTCTTTCTAGTCTTGTTAAACCAATTCTGAATTGATTTTGTAATAATTCACCTACGCATCTAATACGCCTGTTTCCTAAATGGTCTATATCATCAATTGAGCCTAGTCCATATTGTAAATCTAATAAGTAGTTGATTGATGCTAGCATATCTTCTGTTACAATATTTTTAGGTACTAATTCATCTTTTCTTTCATTTATAACTTTTACTAAATCTTTTTCTTCTGTTGTTTCTAATATGTTTTTAAGAACTGCATAGTTTACTTTTTCTTTGATATTAATTTCATCGCTATTTACAAATGCCTTTAGGTCAACTGTGCCATTTCCTATTACTCTTACTTTTTTGTCGTTTACTTTTAAATCAACAATATTTATTCCTGCATTTTGAATTTCGTTTGCTTGTTCTGGTGAAATAACTGCATCTTTTTCTACTATTACTTCTCCTGTTTCACTATTTATTATGTCATCAAATGCAACTTTGTTTTCTATTCTTGAGCTTAAGTCTAATTTTTTATTATATTTATATCTTCCTACTTTTGCTAGGTCGTATCTTCTTGGGTCGAAGAATAGGTTGTTAAATAATGTTCTTGCTGCATCAACTGTTGGAAGTTCTCCTGGTCTTAATTTTTTATAGATTTCAATAAGAGCTTCATCAGTTGTTTTTGTTGTATCTTTTGCAATTGTAGCAAGTAATTTTTCTTCATCACCAAATAGAGCTGTAATTTGCTCATCTGTAGCTAATCCTATTGCTCTTAATAGAGTTGTTACTGGTAATTTTCTTGTTCTATCTATTCTTACATAGAATACATCATTACCATCTGTTTCGTATTCAAGCCAAGCACCTCTAATTGGCATAACTGTAGCCTTGTACAATTTTTTACCTGTTTTGTCATAGTCTGATTCGTAATAGCATCCTGGTGATCTTACTAATTGGCTTACTACAACCCTCTCTGCTCCATTAATTACGAATGTTCCACTATCTGTCATTAATGGAAAATCTCCTAAATAAATTTCTTGTTCTTTAATTTCTCCTGTTTCACGATTTATAAGTCTTACCTTAACATGTAACCTTGTTGAGTATGTAGTATCTCTTTCCTTTGCTTCTTCTAATGAATACTTAGTTTCTTTTTCCATGTAATAATCAAAAAATTCTAGAACTAAATTTCCTGTGTAATCTTCTATAGGTGAAATATCTTTTAGAACTTCCCCTAAACCTTCGTTTACGAACCAATCATAAGAATCTTTTTGAACCTGAATAAGGTTTGGAATATCAATAAAATCTCCAATTCTTGCGAATGTCTTTCTTGTAGCCTTTTCGTAATTAATGTCTGTCAACAAAACAAATCAACTCCTTAAAAATAAATTAGAGCAATATCTATATCTTTAAAGAAAGTCCCTCTTAATTTTAAGTGTATTATCAATTTTAAAATACCTGCTCTTAAATATTCAAAAATCAACACCTTAACTTAAAATTAATTCCTCTTTCCTAAATTTCTTTGGCTAATGAAATGGCAAACTTTATAAACGCAATAAAAAAGTGTAGTAATATATTGCTATATTAAGCTAAACTTCAAGCCTTTCTACACTTTTTATTTAATTACATTTAAATTAACTTTTACTAACCTTTTTCACTTTAAAAATATCACCATTTCTATATTAAATAGTTTACATAGTTTCGTGCAACACGAAAAATATGTCTTTTATTATGATACCATAAATCGGAAGGGGTTGTCAAGTATTTTTGCTTGTTTTTTCTATGTTTTTTATAATATTCTCTAATAAGACAGTTTTTGATTTATTTTACCCTAAATATTCCTGCTTTTATTTTTATCCCATCATTTTTAAATTTTATCTCATGTTCTGTTTCAATATTATTCCAAAAATCTGGTTCTTTATCTAAATCGTATGTTACTTTTACTTGTTCAAATCCTTCTTCTTTAAAGTATTCCAAGCTTTCTGTAAACAGTTCATCATCATCTGTTTTGAAATAAATTTCCCCATTTGGCACCAAGATTTTTTTATATTTTTCTAGTTGTCTAGTATGTGTTAGTCTTCTTTTTTTATGTCTTGGTTTCGGCCATGGATTACAAAAATTTATGTATATTCTTTCAATATTATCATTTTCATCAAAAATATTATTTATCTCCTCAACATCGTATCTTGTTAAAGCAATGTTTGGTACATCCTTATTTTCAAACTCTTCTATAATATTTCTGTTGGCCATTCCCAAAATTGCATCAATTAAATCCACTGCAACAAAATTAACCTCTGGATTATCCTTTGCTGCCTTCTTCACAAAAAATCCTTTCCCACAGCCCAATTCAAGATGTATAGGATTTTCCTCATTCTTAAAAAACTCCTTCCATCTCCCCTTAAACTTCTCCGGCTCCATAACAAAAAATTCACTCTGAGCCAACTCCACCTTAGCCCAAGGCTTATTCCTAATTCTCATTTTTTATTCTCCTTACTTTTCTATTATAATGTATGTTTCTCAAAATTTCAATTGTTTCTATTTCATTTGTCATATCTCTTAGTTAAAAAAATAGTTTTTCCTTATAAAATATTGACAAATTGAAGAAACAATGCTAAAATATAAATAGCTTAAGCAAAGAGAGTTCGTATGGACATTTGTTCATGAGATGTGTTGACCGCACATCTTTTTTTATTTTTAATAACAAAAAAGGTGGTTGACCAGACCACCTTTACTAGCTATGTACTAGTTTTGAGAGTTTTGGTCGTTTTTTTCGTTATTACTAAGTAATAGTAACACTATCAAACGCCAAATAAGTTCGTATGATGACACGCTTGTTCACCTCCTTTATCAAAGATTTCCTTTGTAAAGGATATAGGTATTATATATTGCTTTTTCCTTTTTGTCAATGTATTGTTGTAAAAAATCTATCCTCTTAATTGCATTTTTTTCTTTTTTATAGTATATTATATTTAATTGAAAGTGAGGTTTTTATGAGTTTGGATGAAGTTATAAAAATTGCCAAGGAGGTTCGTAGAAATGCGTATTCTCCATATTCGCATTATTATGTTGGTGCTGCTCTTGTGTGCAAGGATGGGAAGGTTTTTGCTGGTTGTAATATTGAAAATCAGGGCATAATGTCTATTTGTGCTGAAAGGGTTGCTTTTACTAAGGCCATTTCTGAAGGTGAACATGATTTTGATTATATTGTTATTTGTGGGGGTGCTGATTTAGAGCATTTAGATTCTTGTACTCCTTGTGGATACTGCAGACAATTTATGAGTGAGTTTGTTGATAAAGATTTTAAAGTTTTTCTTCTTAGAGAAAATGATGAGGCACAAGTCTATAGTATTCAAGACTTGTTACCCCATTCCTTTGATTTGTAAGTTAATATTGTCTACCCCAAATCATGTATATTTTTGCTGGAGCTCCACAGCATACACATTTGTCTCCGATCTGCTCTTGATTAAACGGCATGCACCTTGAATGGGCTCCTGTCAATTCTTTTATTTTGTCTTCACACTCTTGTTTTCCACACCACATTGTTTTAATAAATCCTTGGTTTGTATTAATTTTTTCAACAAATTCATCTAAATTATTAGCAGTTGTTGTTCTTTTTTCCATATTTTTCTTGCACTCTTCATACATGTTTTCTTGTATAGCTTCCAACACTTTTCCAAGCCTTTTTCCCACATCTTCAAATTTAACCGCTATTTTTTCAAAAGTATCTCTCCTTACAAAAACACATTCACCTTTTTCAATATCCTTTGGTCCTATTTCAATTCTTACAGGCACACCCTTCATTTCCCATTCATTGAATTTATATCCTGGGGTATAATCTTCTCTTGTATCACACTTAATTCGATACTCTTGACTTAGTGTTTTACTAATCTCTTCTGCCTTATTTTTTACTTTTGGCTTGTGCATCGCTATTGGTATTACTACTGCTTGTATTGGCGCTACTCTTGGTGGTAGCTTTAAACCTCTGTTATCTCCATGAGCCATTATTGTGGCTCCAATTAGCCTTGTGCTTATTCCCCAAGAAGTTTGATATGCATATTCTTCTTTTCCATCTTTATTCTGAAATTTAATACCAAATGGTTTTGAAAAATTTTGTCCAAAATAATGCGAAGTTCCTGCTTGAAGTGCCCTGCCATCATGCATTAAAGTTTCTACTGTGTAGGTATCTTCTGCCCCAGCAAATTTTTCTTTTTCTGTTTTCTTTCCTTTAATTACTGGTATTGCAAGTAAGTTTTCTATTACATCTGAATATATATCAAGCATCATTATGGTTCTTGTTTTTGCTTCCTCTGGGGTAGAATGAACGGTGTGGCCTTCTTGCCACAGAAATTCTCTTGAACGTAAAAATGGTCTTGTTTCCTTTTCCCATCTTAAAACATTACACCATTGGTTATACACCATTGGTAAATCTCGCCACGACTTGGTCCATTTTGAATATAGTGTTGAAAACATTGTTTCTGAAGTTGGCCTAATACATAATTTTTCTTCTAATTTTTCTTGCCCACCCATTGTAACCCATGCAACTTCTGGTGCAAATCCTTCTACATGAGCCTTTTCTTTATTTAATAGGCTTTCTGGAATTAAAACCGGCAAATAAATATTTTCAACTCCTGATTTTTTGAATTTTTCATCTGCATATTTTTGTATGTTTTCCCATATTGCGTATCCATAAGGTTTTATCGCTATGCATCCTTTTGTATCTGTATAGTCTGCTAAATCTGCTTTTATAACTATGTCAGTGTACCATTTTGCAAAATTCTCCTCAATATTTGTTATTTCCTTAACAAAATTATTTTCATTCATAATAACTTACATCCTTTCTATCTTTTTATTAGC
Organism: uncultured Clostridium sp.; assembly: GCA_900554635.1. Classification (GTDB taxonomy): domain Bacteria; phylum Bacillota; class Clostridia; order TANB77; family CAG-508; genus UMGS1781. Next base: position 12,345 of record USHY01000009.1, read on the forward strand.
CTCCATTTAACAAGAGGCAATTCGGGGGAAAAGTTTAGATCCTCTTCACTTGCTTTGAATTTTAGTTTAAGATAAATTTTAAGTATTCTCTTTTGTAAATTAAAGTTATAGTCATGTTGTAATAATGCAAATATTGTTGAAATAATGATTGCACTTTCTGTTATTATTCCAATGTATGCCATTACAAAAGCATCATATATTATCCAACATACACATGTTTCTATTTGCCCATATCTTAGTATTTTTGTGCTTGGTTGCCATGTGAAAATTACGCCTGATAGAGATGCTAAAATTGGCAAAATATCGTAAATGTTGTTATATGTTATTGCTCCACATAATAGTGAGATGAAAATAAAAATGATAAAGGCAATCTTGTTTTTCTGTTCCTTTGTATTGCTGTTTTTTTCACATATATAAAACACTATGCACCTTATCATGTTTATTGAAAACATCATCATTCCGGAATATGCTTTTATTAATAAATACTGTAGGGAATATAAAAAGAATGAGCCTATCTGCCATAGAAGAATTTTCGGCTTGCTTTTTTGTTGAATACTAATTACATATATCACAAATGCAACGAACCCAACTATTTGGCTAAAAAAAATATTCATAGAGACCTCCCTTTCAAATTACAACATTTTTATGTTATTATTTGAATAGTTCTACGAATTTTAGTATGAATTAATTTCGAATTTTGCAACTTAAATTTTACGAGCTAATTATATTCTCATTTTATGTGATTGTCAATACATTGGTACATAGTTTTCATCGTGTTGTTTTGACATAAAAGCACAAATTTTTTTCGTTTTTTTTCAAAAAAATATTGACTTTTTTCTAAAAATATTGCATAATTAAGTATGTTCTTAAAGGCGAAATTTCGTTTAAGAACATATTTTATTTTGTTTAGGATGTGATTTTTATGTCAAAAGTTGATGTTGTTTTAGGCGCATTTTACGGAGACGAAGGGAAAGGTAAAATTATTGATTATCTTTCAAAAGATGCTGACATTGCTGTTAGATTTTCAGGTGGTAGTAATGCTGGACATTCTATTGAAGTTGATGGCAAAAAATTTGCTTTTCATTTAATTCCTTCAGGAATCTTTAACAAAGGAACTTTAGCAGTTATAGGAAACGGAGTTGTAGTTGATCCAAAACTTTTAATTGATGAAATGAATGAATTAGAGGCTAATGGAATTTCTACAGAAAATCTTTACATTAGTGAAAAAGCTCACATTGTTTTCCCTTACCATATTGAAATGGATAAACTTTTAGAGGAAAATCGTGGTGCTGGAAAAATTGGAACTACTGCAAGAGGTATTGGACCTGCATACTGTGATAAGTATGAAAGATGCGGAATTAGAGCAGAAGACTTTATTAGTGATAGATTTGAAGAGTTATTAACAATTAATGTTAATAATAAAAACAAGATATTTGAAGCTTATGGTCGACAAACATTTGATGCCAAAGCAATGTTTGAAGAATATAAAAAATATGCTGAAATATTAAAACCACATATTATAGATACAATTACATTATTACATAATGCAATTGAAAGTGGTAAAAAAGTTCTTTGCGAAGGTGCACAAGCATCTCTACTTGATATAGATTTTGGTAGTTACCCATTTGTTACTTCTTCAAACCCTACTATTGGTGGTGTTTGCACAGGAAGTGGTATTGGTGCAAAAAACATTGGTGAAGTTTATGGAGTTATAAAAGCTTATGCTTCTCGTGTTGGTAGTGGCCCATTTGTTACTGAACAAAACAATGAGATTGGTGATACTATTAGAGAATTAGGACATGAATATGGTGTAACAACAAAAAGACCTAGAAGATGCGGCTGGTTAGATTTAGTTGCATTAAAGTATGTTGTTAGATTAAATGGTCTTACAGGCCTTGCAATAAACCATGTTGACACTATTGGAAAACTTCCAAAAATAAAGGTATGTGTTGGTTATAACTATAATGGAAAAGTTACAACAGACTTTACAACAAATGTTGATTTCCTAACAAATTCAACAGCTGTTTATGAAGAGTTTGATGGAAACTTTGGTGACATTAGCCATTGTAAAACAAGAAAAGAACTTCCTGAAAATGCACAAAAATACTTAAATAGAATTGAAGAATTTATCGGTATTCCAATTAAGTTTATTGGAACTGGTGCTGGAAGAGAAGCTATGATTATTGAATAAATATTTTAAAACAGGTATTTTTAATACCTGTTTTTTCTATTCTCTTTCAATTAAATCTGTATCAATAATTACTGGTTCACCTGGCTCAGCTTCTCTTTCCTCTACTCCTGAATCAATTATTCCTCCTGCTCCTTTTGATAAATATCTTTTGTTTGGTTTAATTAGTATTCCTATATTTGATTCTTCTTTCTCTGTTCCAAAATCTCTATATTTAAGTCCCGCCTCTTTAAATTTTTGTTTTAAATACTCAATATGCTTTGCTTTTGCACTTTTTGTATCTACTTTTGGTTGTATTTCAGCTACAAACACGGTTTTTCCATCATTATCTTTAACTTCTTCTCTTAGTAATGGCTGTATAATATTAGGATGATACGGAATTTCGAATTTTTCTCTTGTTTCACCCATTTTTACTACGTATCCATTAGTTTCAATAACTACACTATATGTCCCTCTAGATAACCTCTTTAGTGGTTTTCCATTTGATATTTCGTGCATCATAATTTTAACGAAATCGTTCATTTGGCTTTTTATTATACTTCCTAAAGTATCTTCATCGATTAATTCTTTTTCAAATAATTCATACGCATAGCTGTTTTCTTCTTTAATTCTATTTTGTTCTTTCTCTTCTAGCAATTCTATAAATTCTGGTATTTCTTCAACATCTAGTTTTTTATATATTTTAGAAATGTTATCAACAATCATTTTTTGCCCATCTTTTATATCTGAAACAGCTTTGACAAGATAAAAAGCCTCATCTTCATAAGCATTGTTTAATAATTTTTCAAAATTCTCTAAAATTGCTTTTTGCCCATCTTGTGTTATTTTTAGTGAGTTAATAATATCCTCCAATAATCCAAATTTATAAAAATCTTTATCTCTTAAAATTTCAGGTAATTTATTTTCCAACATTTTCATATTTTCAGGTTTCAACAATTCTTTAATTAACTTTACTTTTTCCAAATAATTGTCCATGTCTACCTCCCCTTTTTCCTATTTATACTATATAACATTTTTAGGTTAAAAACAAGTAAATATTTTAATAAATCTATTGTTTTTTATAATTATTTTATGTTATTATTTATTATGAAAAAGGAGTTGGTTTTTATGCCGTCGAGAGCTAAGAGTAAAAAGTCTATTAAGAATTTAAAAAGATTTAAGAGCGCTAAATTTAATTATGCAAAATTTGTTAAAGATTATTATATAGAAAAAGGTGAAGCTTATATTTCTGCTAAGGTAAATTCCATTGATGATGTTATTTCTAAGTATTCTACAAAAGGTTATGAGTGGATTAACCCTGATTTTGCAAGTTATATCGAAGAAAGCGCTTATTATATTCCTATTGAAGAGAGAATTATTATTGAAATTTGTGGTGGTAATTTTTCTGAGGAAGAACAGGCTTTAATCACTAAAGTTTTAAAAGATTATTTTGGGTTAAAACTTGGAGATAAATATTTGGATTTAGATATTAATAAGCACAAATCATTTATTCTATTTTTATTTGGAATCATAAGTCTCGGAATTTTTGCAGTTTTAAGTAGATTTTCTCTTATTACAGCATTAAATGAGGTTATTTTACTTCTATTCTGGTTCTTCCTTTGGGAGTATGCAGACTTAGGCTGGATTGAGAGAAGCAACATTCAAATTGAAAGGCTTGAAGCAGGCCAGCTTTCTACTGCTAAAATTGTTTTCTTAGATTAAAAAATCCCCTTAAAAAAGGGAATTTTTTTATTTTATTTTTCTATAATAATCATAATCTAATATCATTGATGACATCTTAAATTTTTGATAAACGATTTGGCTCATTTTTTCTACATAGTCAGATTCTACAGTCTCCCCTTCATTTGGAATAAATATATCTTGAACAGAATTATATCTTCCCTTATCAGTTATAAAGCTTCTATCTGAGAATATTACTATAGGTTCTATATTGTTTGATAAAATATCTTTTCCCATTAATAACCTTGAATCATATTCAATCCCAAATAAATTTAATACTGTTGGCAGAACATCTAAGCTTGAACATACTTTTTCAATTTTAATAGGTTCTTCCATACTTGAATTCCATATTAGAAGTGGTGTATGGTGCTTTTCAAATGTATTGTCTCTTTTATATGTTGATAATTCGTTTAATTCAGAAAGTGTTAAACCATAAGGGTAGTGGTCTGGGCTTATTACAATTACTGTATCTTTAAGCTTTCCTGCAAGTTCAAGCCTTCTTATTAATTCCCCTACTGCTTTGTCTAATTCAATTTGGCATGCAAGGTATGATTTTGCTTTGTGTGAATATGGTAGGTTTTTTACTGCCTCCCAGTTTTTTGATGCCATGCTATTTCCATTCGTTGTATAATTTAAGTGCCCACTCACAGTCATATAATATGCTAGAAATTTTTCATTATTAATATAATCATCTACTGTTGATTCTACCATTTCAAAATCACTACTTGGCCAAACTTTGGTATTCATTCTATTCTCTAGCCCATTGCCTTTAGCTAAGTAAGAATCATATCCTAAAGTTTGTAAATATTCATCTCTGTGGTAATATGTATATGTATGATTATGGTAACTATTGCTTGTATATCCTAAAGGCTCAAATACATTTGGATACACATAAGGTAAATAATGTCCATTTATTCTGTATATACTCCACACTCCTTCTTTTGGTATTAATGATGTATCTGTCATATATTCCCCATCTGCTGTACTTACTGGAAATAGTGGTGTGTAGAAGTTATCAAATTGGAATCCTTCTTTATATAATTTATATAGATTTGGTGTTAAGTCTTCTCTTATGGCAACATTACTTAGCCCTTCTGCTACAAATACTACTAAGTTCTTGCCTTCAAACATTCCTGTATATTCATTTTGTTCTGTTGGAATTTGGTTTTGGAAGTATTTGTGCATTAGTTTTACATTTTCATCTTGTTCATTTTGAATTGCAGTATCAAAATCTATTTCTGTTACATTGTATTTAATCTCTGGCTTTATTTCTTCTTCTGGAATTGTATTTACTTCTAATGCTATTTTTTCTTCAAACCCAAATATTAAGCGTTTTAAATCAAGTTTCATTGCTGTGAACATGCCCATTCTATTTGCTGTAACTTTAGGTGTATGAATATTATAGTATAAATTTTTATTTGAATTACTTCCTTCTGTATTTATTGTGTTTATACAAAGAATTCCTGAAAAATAAATAACTATAATTGCTATTATTCTTATAAGAATTCCCTTTTTTGAGCCTTTTTCAAAATTTAAAATCTTGCACAAATTAAGTGGTATTAATATAATTACTGGTAAAAATATTAGTAAAAGTCCTATCCAATTTTCTGCCATTTTATCTAAAATCGTGGTCATAAATTCTGTTACTTGCCCACCATTTATTATTGAATAAAAAGAAAGTATGGCTTCATATATTTTATAATATATGAGCTGTGCTGCAATTACAAAGCTTACTCCAATTGTTAGTATATACGCAATTATAACATTTGCCTTTTTTTTAAATAATGATGATATAACATCTAGCCCTATTGCAAATGGAATAGATAATAATATTATCATTGGTATTGATGTTGGAAATTTTTCAAATAGAAAAAGTGATATTATTAATTCTTCATATATTATAAATAATATCCAATATATTGATTCTTTTATTTTTTTCATGTTTGTCTCCTTATAATTTCATGCTTAATTTAACTTTTTGTCTCTCTTGGTCTATTCCTATTACTTTAACTTTGACTATATCACCTACAGATACAATGTCTGATGGATTTTTGACATAGCTTTCGCTCATTTCTGAAATGTGTACTAATCCATCATGCTTTACTCCTATATCTACAAATGCTCCAAAATCTATTACATTTCGCACTGTTCCTGGAAGAATCATTCCTTCTCTTAGGTCTTCAAACTTTAATACATCAGTTCTTAATATTGGCTTTGGCATTTCTTCTCTTGGGTCTCTGCCTGGTTTTGATATGTCATCTATTATGTCTTGTAATGTTAGTTCTCCTACACCAAGTTCTTTTGCAACTTTTGGTACATCTATGCTTGCTAGGTTTGTTCTTATTTGGTCTAGTTTGTCCTTGTTTAACAAATCTTTTTTATCTGCATTAATTTTTGCAAGTAATTTTTCTGCAACTTCATAGCTTTCTGGGTGAACTCCTGTTGTTTCTAATGGATTTTTTCCTTCAAATATTCTTATAAATCCTGCGCATTGCTTAAATGCTGCTTTACCAAGTTTTGGAACATTTAAAAGTTCTTTTCTTTCTTTAAGTTTTCCATTTTCATCTCTATATGTTACTATGTTTTTTGCAATTGTTTTATTTATTCCAGATACATAAGAAAGAAGTGATGGTGTTGCTGTATTTATATCTACTCCAACTTTATTTACTGCATCTTCTACAACCCCTGTAAGGTTATCTGATAGTTTTTTCTGGTCAACATCATGTTGGTATTGTCCAACTCCTATGGCTTTTGGGTCTATTTTTACAAGTTCTGCAAGTGGGTCTTGCAGTCTTCTTGCAATTGAAATCGCACCTCTTATTGATACATTAATATCTGGGTATTCCTCAGTTGCAAGCTTTGATGCTGAATATACAGATGCTCCTGCTTCACTAACTATTGCATAACATACCTTTTCTGGAATCTCTTTAAGCATTTCTGATACAAATTTTTCTGATTCTCTTGAAGCTGTTCCATTTCCTATTGCTATCATATTTACTTTGTGTTTTGAAATTAGGTTTTTTAGAACTTTTTTTGCACCATCTACATCGTTTTGTGGCTCTGTTGGATATACTGTTGCAATATCTAATACTTTGCCTGTATCATCTATTACTGCTATTTTACAGCCTGTTCTATATGCTGGGTCAAAGCCCATAACTGTTATATTTTTTATTGGTGCTCCAAGCAATAATTGTTTTGCATTTTTCCCAAATACCTTTATTGCTTGTTCTTCAGCCTTTTCTGTTAAATCTGCTCTTATTTCTCTTTCTATTGATGGTTCTATTAATCTTTTATAACTATCTAATATTGTTTCTTCTAATATATCTGTAAATTGTGTTTGATTTTTTATTATGTGTTTTCTTAAATATTGTAATATTTTTTCTTCTGGTTTTTCGATTGTAACTTTTAAAAATTCTTCATTTTCTCCCCTATTTATTGCTAAAATTCTGTGGCTTGGAATTTTCTTTATTTCTTCATCAAATTTATAGTACATTTCATAATTTGATTTTTCATTTTCTTTTGCATTTTTAGTTGAAATTCTGCCTTGCACATAGCATAGTCTTTTTATTTCTTTTCTGTAATCTGCAACATCTGATATGTTTTCTGCTATGATATCTTTTGCACCATTTATTGCTTCTTCTACTGTATTTACATCTTTTTCAGGATTTATAAACTCCTTTGCAATATCTAAAACACTACGAGTTTCTTTTTGTGCAAAAATAATCTCAGCTAATGGCTCTAATCCTTTTGCTTTGGCAATTGTAGCCCTTGTTTTTTTCTTTTGTTTATATGGTCTATAAATATCCTCTACTTCTGTAAGTGTTGTTGCTTCCTCTAAGGCTTTTGTTATTTCTTCTGTAAGCTTCCCTTGTTCTTCTATAATCCTTGAAACATCTGCTTTTCTGGTTTCTAGGTTTCTTAGGTAAGCTAATCTTTCTCCTAAGTCTCTTAAAATTTCATCACTTAATCCTCCTGTTGCTTCTTTTCTATAACGAGCAATAAACGGAATTGTATTTCCTTCATCTATTAAATTTATTGTACTTTTTACTTGTGTTTCTTTAATGTTTAACTCTGTTGCTATTGTTTTTATTATTTTTTCCATATTTTTCATCCTTTCTTTTGCACCTAATATCTTATCTCAATTTTAGAAAAAAAGCAAGAAAAAATATCCACATTTTATCCACTTTCTGTGGACAAAATATGGATATTTTTATATTTTGTTTATTATCTTAATTTTATCAACATTACTATGCTTTCTACTAATTCAACTATTCCTGTTATTAATAGAAATACTCCTGATACAACTGTTACAGATACCACTGAATTAAATGGTTCTATGAAAATATAAACTGCTAATGCTAATGTTACAATTGCTGACATTAATATAACTACCCAGCTTCTTCCCTCATAATTTTTAACATTAATAGCAAATTGAATTTTCATTATACTTTTAATAACTATCCAGCATCCAACAATAATTGAAATTGCTGATATTACATAATTTGAATTCATAAGTACTAACATTGCAACTATTATTTCTATCATTCCTTCTACTAGTGCATAGCTGTACATTTTTTGTTCTCTTTCCATTACAATATAAAGAATTACACTATATGCTCCATCAATTAGTAAACTTATTCCAAATACTAATACTGATGTGCTAAGCATTGTTTCAGGTTTTATTATTAATAATATTGCAACTAGTATCATAATTGCTGAACTTAATATTGCTCTTCTTTCGCTTTTCTTAATGTACTCAACTATCATTTTTCTCACCTCTTTTCTTTAGTTTGCCTTTTAACAGGCTTAATTTACTATAAATTTTTGTGCTGAAATTAAACAGTACATTTACAAATGGATTGTAAGTTATATACATTTCATTTATAAATTCCATAAATTCAGGGTTGAATCCTTTTTTGAATTTGTAAACACCGGTATTGTGGGTCTTTCTCGCTTTTGAATCCTGAAACGCCCCTAAAGTCATACCAATCGCATTTTTCTTCAATTGCCCATTTTATCATTTCCCATTGAATTAAATAGTTTGGCATTAGATTTCTATGTTTATTTGAGCTTCCTCCATAAAGGTACCAAACTTTATTGCCATAATATATTGGCATTGTTGCTGCTATTGGTTCTCCTTCAAATTCTGCTATATATATTCTTGCGTGTTTTTCTCCCATTTCATCGTATATTTTTTGGAAGTATGATAGTGGGCGTATGAAAAAGTCATCTCGAGAGCCTGTTGTTTTCATTATATCATAAAATATTTTTAGGTCATCTCTTGTTCCTTGCCTTACAGTAACCCCTTTTCTTCCAGCAAGTCTTATGTTATACCTTGTTTTTGATTCAAATGATTGAAGTAATTCTTCTTCTGTTTTATCTTTCACATTTAGTCTAAAAACATATTTAGGTTGCAAAACTTGTCCTATATTTTTTATGTTTTTCTTTGTTTTATATCCAAGTTCTGTTATTATTTTTTTAAACTCCTCATCACTTTGCAAAACATCTGGGTCAAGTCTAAAAATAAATGCTCTATATTTTTTTGCAATTTCTTGTGCTTTTATTGTAAGCTCTTTTAAAGTTTCCTTATCATGCACATCACACACAAATCCCCTTGGTGCATACATAATATGCCTATTAATAAAAGGAACCTTTCTTAGTAATATACTCATTGTTCCTTTAATATTTCCATTTTTATCCTCTACAGTAATAAATTCATTTTTCCACTCTGTTTTTACCCTTGCCCATTCTGGTGATTGCATAAAATTTGTCTTTGGGTTATTTTGTAAAAATTCATATACTTTTGAATCCATAATCTTACCTTTCTCTTTTTGCACATTATATCATATAAATTTAAAAAAGAGAATATAAATATTCTCTTTTTTTATATTTTTATCGGCAAATAATAAAAATATCTGTTATATAGAAAGGTTATCTTTACATACCTGTTTTAGGTAGTTTTGTTATATTATTTGTTATTTTTTCTTTAACAATAATATTATTTATTTTTTCAATTTCTTTTATATTATTCACCTCCTCTGTTGTTTTTGAAATATTGGTTTGTTCCTGTTTTATTTCTGTTTCTGTTACTTCTTGTTCAACTTCTAATTCTGTTTTTGTTTTGTCTGTTTCAGGAACTGTTTTGTCTTTCAAATTATTAATTGTAATTTTTGTTTCTTCATTTAATTTTATATCTATTTGAATTTCTTTTTCATATTTAATATATCCTGGTATTGTTTCTGTTTCTACCACAAAGTACTTTCCTGGCAATAGATTTTCTATTGTGATTAAACCATTTTCATCTGTTTTTAGTTCTGTATATATTACTTTTTTGTTTGCATCTAATAATTTGAATTTTACACCTTGAATTGGTTCTTTTGTTTCTTGGTTTTGTTTTAGTATTACTACTTTAGTTTGATTTTGAAAATAATATTCTTTTCTTGAACCTTGCCCATCTTCATAAATGCTTCCTGTTATTGCAACATTTTGTAGTTTTGTATTATCTGGATTTCCTACTATTACTGGTTTTGTTGCAACTTTTCCTATTACATTTATTTCAAAATTTCCATCTTGATTTAAGTTCTTAATTGGAATTAATATTTTGAATTTTTCACCATTTTTGAATGTGTTTTGTTCTTTGTTATTTACATCTGTTATTTTAATTTCCTCTACTAAATTGCCTGTTAGGTTTACGCTGTATTCTGGCATAGCAGCTAATGCTGTTACACTAAATTCTTTTGAAACATAATTTGAATTTACTTTATCTATTGCCCAAATTTTATCATTTGAATTAATAGTAAGTCTGCTACTTTGCTTTGTTTCTGTTCCTGTTCTTGCTATTTTTACTATGTTTTTCATTGCATTTAATGTTCTATCACTTGCTTCTGTTCCATGGCTATAGTATGATTCTGGATCTCTTTGGTATATTGCACAATAAATAGCATGTCTTGTTGCTAAATATGCTTCTTCTTTTGTTTTACATCCTAATTCTTCTGGAGTTTTATATGGATATCCATTTACAACTGTTCTCCACAGCTCCATATCTGTGATTTCACTGTCTAAATTTACATCATATGAAAATTTTTCGGTTGCTCCATCTTTTTGTAGATTTAAGCAATAAACTGGGTGTTCTTGTCCATTTTCCTTATATGAAAGTGGGATACACACTAGGTCTAATCCATTTCTTTTAAGCAAATCTCCATATCTTTCGCTTCCATATATGGTAACCTTTTTTTCTGCTGCATTACTTATGATTGGCATAAATGATGCTGTAATTGTTACTATTAATACTAATACTGTACTTATTTTTTTTATTTTGTTCATATATATTTCCTTTCCTTAAATTTTTTCCATTGCTTGTACGCAAAGTCTTTTATTGGGTTTGTTCCTTACACAAGTAATTAATGTAATTCTATTATCATTTGTTTTCTCTAAATATGACCAATCAGTTTCTTCTATTACTGTTGATAGATTAATTTCATATGTTTTATCTCCATAAGGTGTTTTGTAAATAATTTCATCACCTGCTTTTAAGTCTTTAACTTTTTCAAAATAATTTATTGGAAAGCCTCGGTTATGGGCTGCTAAGCCTATGTTACCATTCCAAAACACGGTGTTCTCAAAATGTCCTACATAGTTATACATTATTTCTTGGCTTGTTCCCTGTGCAATTGGCGCGTTTAGATTAATTGCAGGTATTTCAAGTTTCCAATTTTTACTTTCAAGCTCATTTTCACTTGCAAGACATTTTTCAATTTTCTCATCTAGTTTTTCTTCTTTAATTTCTTCTGTTTCTACATAGTTTTCCTCTACTGCGTTGTTTTCAACTGTAAAATTTCCATATGCTAAATTTACTGTTTCCAGAATACAAATAGCTATAAAAATCATACAGAGAATTATTTTTCGTCTTCTTCCCTTAATTTAAGCCTCACCTCATTTCGTTTTTATTTTTTTGTTTTTGGATTTAATAGAATAAAAGAACTTTATTCCTTTGAAATTATTTTGAAATTGCTTTCGCAATTAAAGACATTTATTATTGTAGCACACATCTTTATATTTGTAAAGAAAAATCGTTCGCCAATTTTCTTGATTTTCCGACATTTTTCGACATCCAATAAAAAAAACAAACAGTCTCTAATATAAACTAAGACTGTTTGTTTAACTATCTCTACCTCTATCATCAGTGTTCTTCATAGGTTCCCCATTTGCCATTTGTAAAGCATATTCCTTAGAAACCTCATTAGTTTTTTCAGTGTATTCACTATTTCTTAATTCTTCTCTAAAATTTCTTATTGAGTCAGAAATTCCAGCATTTAGAGCTTGTGGATACTTATGATTTCTACTTTGTAAAAATTCTTGTATTGAATAATAAGCTCTATCTAATACTCCCATACTAAACTGTACTTTGCCTTTGGCTCCTTTAAATGTTGCCATGCTTTGTTTAGCATCTTTATATAATTCTAGTTGCTTTGCTGGTTCTATAGTACTTGCTTTTAACTGTTTCAAATCGTAAAAAATATCTGGAATACTATCCGGAAAATCAATTTTTCCCTTTGTATTATGGACCTTTCTGCACACCTCTAAATATTCCCTCAACTGTCCATCATTCTCAGCTAGAGCTCTTACTATTTTCATATCAAAAGGATAATTTGTAATACCACTTAAATTATACTTCTGAAACAAGTCTTGAACCTCATTTTCCTGTGGTTCAAGTCCTAACTGTGTTATATTCATTACTCCATTTATCACAGAAACAACATCTACACCATCTGTATTAATAATAACCTGTTCAACCTTTTTTCCCATTTCTCCCCCATCTCACTCTTTTGTAAACGCATGCCTTCTATTTATTAGTGTAGCATATAAGTCATTTTTTTTCAATAATTTTTCAAAAAAATTCTATAAAAAATGTTGACTTTTTATTAGTTTCTTTATATATTATTAGGGAGGTGATTTTTATGATGTCTGATATTGAAATTGCACGGAAATGCTGATTTGTTAAATATTAGTAAAATAACTACAGAGCTTGGTATTGATGATAATTATGTAGAACAATATGGTAAATATAAAGCTAAAATAGATTTATCTTTGCTTGATAATTTGAATAGAAATAATGGTAAACTTGTGCTAGTTACTGCAATTAGTCCAACTCCTGCAGGTGAAGGCAAGACTACAACTACTATTGGACTCGCTGACAGTTTAAGGACATTGGGTAAAAACGCAATTGTTGCCATGAGGGAACCTTCTTTGGGACCTGTCTTTGGCATTAAAGGTGGTGCTGCTGGTGGTGGCTATGCTCAAGTGGTTCCTATGGAAGATATTAATTTGCATTTTACTGGAGATTTTCACGCTATTGGTGCTGCAAACAATTTACTTGCAGCTATGCTTGATAACCATATATACCAAGGTAATTCCCTTAATATCGATCCATCAAAAATTACTTGGAAAAGATGTGTTGATATGAATGATAGACAACTTAGATACATTCAAGATGGCCTTGGCGGTGGGAAAAATGGAATACCTCGTAATGATGGATTTGATATTACTGTTGCTTCTGAAGTAATGGCTGTTTTTTGCCTAGCAACATCCATCCAAGATTTAAAAAACAAACTTTCAAAATTAATTGTTGGATATACATATGACAATAAACCTGTAAAAGCTGGAGATTTAAAGGCTGAAGGTGCTATGACAGCTCTTTTAAAAGATGCCTTAAAACCTAATTTGGTACAAACTCTTGAAGGCACACCTGCTTTTGTTCATGGTGGACCATTTGCAAATATCGCACACGGTTGCAACTCTGTTATTGCAACTAAAATGGCTATGAGGCTTGGAGATTACACTATTACTGAAGCTGGATTTGGTGCTGATTTGGGGGCTGAAAAATTCTTAGATATCAAATGTAGGCTTGCAAATTTAAAACCTAATGCGGTTGTTGTTGTTGCAACTGTTAGGGCTCTGAAAATGCACGGAGGTTCTCAAAAAGAAGAGCTTAATACAGAAAACTTAGAAACACTAGAAAAAGGACTACCTAACTTGCTAAAACATGTTTCTAACATAAAAAATGTTTTCAAATTACCTTGTTTAGTTGCTATAAATAGATTCCCAAGTGATACTGATTCTGAAATTAGTTTAGTAATTGAAAAATGTAAAGAACTTGGAGTTAATGCTGTTCTTTCTAATGTTTGGGCAGAAGGTTCTAAAGGTGGATTAGAACTTGCAAAAGAAACAATTAAACTATGTGATGAGGATAATTCTAATTTTGAATTCTGCTATGATTTAGAGGATTCTATAGAGGGAAAAATAAACAGTATCGTTACTAAAATATATGGTGGAGCAAATGTTGTATTTACTCAAGAAGCAATGGAACAGATAAAGCATTTAAACAATTTAGGCTTTGATAAACTACCAATTTGTATGGCCAAAACACAATATAGTTTTTCAGATGATATGAGTAAACTCGGTGCACCAAGCGGTTTTACAGTTACTGTAAGAGAAATAAAAGTATCTGCTGGTGCTGGATTTATAGTTGCCTTAACTGGTACCATAATGACTATGCCTGGATTACCAAAAGTGCCATCAGCTGAAAAGATCGATGTTCTTCCAAATGGGAAAATTATTGGACTATTCTAAAAAATAGTCCATAATTCCTATGTATATTCCCCAAGCAAGTTTATCTTGATATTCTTCCTGTTGCAGTAGCTTATTTTCTTCTGGGTTTGAAAGAAAACCACACTCTACTATAGATGTAGGAATTTCATTGTGTTCTATTATATATACATTTTCAATTTTTAATGGTTCCCTTTTATTTTCTTTTTGTATTGTTTGGTTCAAACCCTGTTGCAAACTATTGGCTAGTTTCTTACTTTTCTCATCATTTTTTTTGAAGAAAGTTTGCCATCCCCAATATTGATCTTGTGGAATTTTATTTAAGTGAATTGATACAAATATATCAGCATTTGAACTATTTGCAATTTTCACTCTATTTTTAATGTCTGAAACCTTTTTCTCTCTTAATGTTTTTTTATCTAAATCATATATTCCATTTTCATCAGAGCGTGTAAGTATAACTGTACTTCCTGCCTCTTCTAATAACTTTTTTACTTTTAAAGTAATTTTTAAATTAATATCTGCCTCTGATATGTCACCAACTGTTGCTCCGACCATCTTCTCCGGCCATGCCCAGCATCTAAGATTATCTTTTTATTGTTTACTGGAAGTGCAACTGTTTCCTGTGCGAGTTCTTTTCTTGCATGTGCCATTTCTATTGAGGCTACAAATATTGCTAAAAAAACTAGAAATATATATATGTTCTTTTTTCTTATTATAAACATAAAAACCTCCATACCTAAATTATATGAAGGTTTTTAAATAATATTACTTTTTAATGTCTTCTTCTATCTGTTGCATAGCAACTTCCCTTATATTTTTTTGCAATGTGTTTTACTTGTGCTCCAACTTCTCCAATTTCTAACACATTTGTGAATCTATCTGGATCTGCAACAACAACTCCTATTGAAATAGATGTTATTGGGAAATGTTCCATTTTTCCTTTTCTATTTTGAATTTTTAAATATCCTCTTTTATAGTCTTCTTCTGTAAAAAAGTATTTTACTCCACTATCAAATTCTGAGATTATATCTTGGCAAATTTTTTCATATCCAGTTTCATCCCCAAGAATTGTAACAAAATCATCTCCACCTATGTGCCCAACAAAAAGATCAGTTTTTGCATTATTACTAACATTTTTTAGTATTGTTCTTGCAGTGAATTTTATTATTTCATCTCCCTTTAGGAAGCCATAAACATCATTATAAGCTTTAAAATTGTCCAAATCTAAATATAAGACTACAAATCTTTCTCCCCTTAACATTCTTCTTTTTAATTCTGTTTGAATTTGTGTATTTCCTGGTAGTCCTGTTAATGGGCTTATTGTTCTATTTACAACTAGTAGTCTAAACATATTTCGTATTCTATAATACAAATATTCTTGTCCCATTGATTTTGCTATATAGTATTCAACATAGTTTTTAGCAAGTTCTATTTTAAATTCTCTATTTTCATTTGATGATAAAACTATTATTGGAATTATATTATTTTCCTCATTTTTTCTGATTTTTGCACATAACTCTATTGTATCTATCTTTGTATTATCATCATTTATAATTATTAATTGTGGTAAATTTCTAAATACTAATTGTATTTCATCTTCAGTTATTCTTTTAAATTTTAGATTTTCCTGTTCTTTAAACATTTCTTTTAGTTCATTAACTAACTCTTCTTTTTCATCTATTACATATATTTCTTGAAACATTGTTTATCTCCCTTTATATATCTATTTCGCTTTTGAATGTATATTCTTTTTCTTCATTTTCTAAGGTGTACACACTTACATACACTTTTACATGTCCTGGCTCAACATCTAGTGTTGATTTAAAGTTTGTTATATTTTTATCATATTGTCTACTATTTTCATCATATACAAGTTTTCTATCATTTACAGTTATCTCGATTTTTTTAAATCCCTTGTCATGTGTGATATCAAATATTAAGGTTTTGTTGTGGTCTAGTGATACTTTTATTTCTGGTTCTAGTATTCCTATTAATGTTCCGTTTTTTACTTGCTCATTACCTTCTATATCTGTAGCCGTTATTTCTATTTTGTTTGTTCCTCTTTTTAGGTCTATTGTTACGCTTAACTCTTTTTGGTTACTTTGTGTTGCAGTAACTACAACCTTTTCTTCGCCTTCCCATTGGTATGTTAATTCTTTTATTCCCTTATCACTTTTTGCTATTATATCCATTGTTGGTGTTCCATTGTTTTGGTACCATGAGATTTGTGGTTTATTTGGATCTTCTTCTTGTTTTTCAACTTTAAATTCTTTTTTAGCTTCACTAACACTTCCATCTACGCCTACTGCCTTAACATAAAGTACATTATAATCTCCATCTGGTATTGGAACTGGTTTATCAAATGGTTTGTCTCCACCATTTTGGTTGTTTTCTTGAACATTTGTATCATTATTCCACCAGTATGATACTTTGCTTAAGCCTTCATCATAACTTACTACAATTCTTGCTGTTCTTTCAACTTCTGTAATGCTTATGCTTGGCTTATTTAAAGTTGTTATTGGAGAATCTGATGTCTTGTTTTTCTCCTTTATAATTCCATATGCTTTTGCTCCTACTATCACTAGCGCAAAAATTATTATTATTATTGAAAAAACTAATATTATTTTTTTCATATCCAAAAGTTCTGTATTTCTATTCTTTGGTGCTTTATAATTGTTATTAGTAGATAAAATTTGATTCATATTTTTTCTTCCTTTTATAACATATAATTTAATAAAATTATATCACAAAAAAATTAGTTTTGTAAATATATTTTACTTTATTTATTAACATATTTATATTCTATACTCATATATTAGATTGTAGAAATAATTTATTATTTTTATGAAAAGGAGTGTGTTACTATTGAATAATAATATTGATGTAAATCAGTTGTTGCAAGCATTATCTAAAATGAATAAAAGCGAGCTGGAGGCTGGTATTGCCAAAGCTAACCAAATGCTTAAGAGCAAAAGTAAAGATGAAATTTTAAAAGAGTTTAATGGAAATAATAAATAAGGAGTTTGTATGATGAATGAAGATTTATCTAGTATTCTTGAAAAATTAAATATAAATAGTGATTCTATTTCTCCTGAATCAATTCAACATGTGGTTGAAATGTTTAATAATTCTAACAATACTTCAAATGAATCTCGGAACAAGCTCTTCTTCTAATAATAATTTTGATATTGATATGGAAACTATTCTAAAACTAAAAAGTGCTATGGATAAATTGAAAAAAAATGGCAACCCTCGTGCCAAACTTTTAAACGATTTAAAGCCTTTTTTAGCTGCAAGCAAAAAAGAAAAAATTGACCAGTATATCAAAATGGACAATATGCTTGAATTATTACCACTATTAGGCGGTAATATTGATACCCGCCTATATAGTGATGATAAAGTTTTACTTTTTTCGCTTATTTCTCTATTATTCTAAGACAATTTTATCATCAATAATTGATGCAAATTGTTTTATTTCATCTGTTTCTTCTTTTTCCATTTCTTTTAAAACATCTGCTATTCTTAGTTGAGCACATTCGATTTTATGGCTTGCTATAATTGCTTTTTTATTCCCCTTTGCACCTGCATGTGCTAGGCCTCTTAGGGTTCCTAGTACAACTATGTTATCCTCTGCAATTACTTCCGCTCCACTGTTTACATCACCCATAACAACTATGCTTCCTTCAAATTCTAATTTTTGTCCTGACCTTATTCCCCCTTTAAAGAAGTACGTTTCAGAGTGTTGTGTGTTTTGTTCATAGGTTTTCTTTATTCCTGATAGTCCTAGTTCGTTTGTGTTTTCGAAAATTATTTCTGCATCACATTCATTCTTAATAATATTTTTTAATTGTTCCATTTCCTTTTCTTTTAAGAATTTGCCTGTTATTCTGACCGGATTTTTTGCTTCTTTATATAGTTTTTTTATTACTGGCATTTTTTTATCCACCATGGCTATTATTTCTTCAAATTCTGCTTCATCATTTATTTTTACTAATATTTCATTTTTTTTCATACTAACTAATAATATACTTTTCATTTTAATCTCCCCTAATTATTTACATATGGTAATATTTCTTTATTTTCTTCTATACTATCATTAAGTCCGAAGTATGCTTCCATTATTTCTTTTGTAACTTCTGCACTGTAATATCCATGTGAACCATTTTCAACAAATACAACTACTGCAATTTCTGGATCTTCATATGGTGCAAATCCCACGAACCATGCATTTGTTTTATCTCCGGCTTCTGCTGAGCCTGTTTTTCCTCCTATTTGTATATCAAAATTTTTGAAAATTGAATATGCTGTTCCACCTTCTTCTGTAACTGATTGCATTCCTTCAAGTATTGTGTCCAAATTTTCTTTTTTGATTTCTAAATCTTGAGTATTTGTTTTTTCTATTCCAAGTTTTTCATCTACATAGCTTTCTATCTCTTGTTTATCTATTTTTTCACCTTCAGGATTTATTACTTCTTTTATAATTGATACATCAACCTGTTTTCCTCCATTTGTAAGCATTGCTATATATCTTGCCATTTGTAAAGGGGTAAAATTATTTTCTGCTTGTCCTATAACAGCTGATAACGTGTTACCATAATACCAGGTTTCACCTAATTTATCATATAATTTTTTTCCTGCTAGAGTTCCTGATATTTCACCTGGCAACTCAATATTTGTTTTTTGTCCTAGTCCAAAATATGTGGCATATTCTTCTATTGTTGATATTCCTATTCTTGTTCCAACCTCATAAAAGAAACAGTTGCAAGATTTTTGTATTGCTTGCGCTACTGTAAGCATTCCATGGCCTCTTCCATATGTTGTATAATACCAGCATTTTGGTTTATATCCTTTTTGATATATTCCTGTACATTCTATCTGCTCATTTTTTGTTATTTTGTTTGTTTCCAAACCTGCAATAGCCGGAATCATTTTGAATATTGAGCCTGGTGCATATGCACTTTGCATTGCTCTGTTTATTAATGCACTTTTATCTTTTTGTGTATATTCTTGCCATTTTTCTGTGCTAATCCCATCTACAAATAACTGTGGTTCAAAATCTGGATAACTTACCATTGCAATTACTTCTCCTGTTTTTACATTAAGAACAACTGCTGCACCTGTTTCAACATTTCTTTTTTCTCCAAATTCACCATTATTTATTTTTTGGATATTAGTTTGTAGTGATTTTTCTGCTACTTGCTGTACTTTTGCATCTATGGTAAGAACCACATTTGAGCCAGCAATAGCTTCTTTCAAGATGTATTCACCTGTTGTTGTACCATCTATGGACATATCGGTTTGTTTTATTCCATCTGTTCCTCTTAGGAATTTTTCGCAGACATATTCAATACCTGTTCTTCCTATATAGTCATCTAATCTGTAGCCTGTGTTATTTTTGTATTCTTCACTATTAATTTTTCCAACATATCCAAGTGAGTGTGATGCTAGACTTCCATAGTAGTATTTTCTTATTGGTTTATAGTCTATTGAAATTCCTGGAAAATTGTTGTTCATTTCCTCAAATTGAGCTACACTATTATTGCTAATATTTGAAGAAATTTCATACCCTCTCATGGCTGAGTATCCATTCTGTTGTATTGAATATCTGATTGCAATAATTTTTCTTGCATCTTCTAAAGAATATTCTTCTAGATTATATTTTGAAATAAAGAAGTTTAACGCTTCTTCTGCTGTTGCTTGAGTTTCGAGTTTGTTTCCTTCGAGCCATTTTTCTAATTTTTCTTGGGTTTGAAACTTGAATTCTATTGGATTTATATTTATTGGGAATTCATCTTTATATGCATCCCCATTTCTTTCTAGGACATTTATTGTGTTTAAAAGCGTAGTGTTTAGATCACTTTCTTCTATTTTACTTTTATATATTTTCAATGAATATTTTATTTGATTTCCAGCAAGTAGAATGCCATTGCAATCTGTTAGGTTTCCTCTTGCGGCTTTAATTGTTGTTTCTCTTGTGAGTCTGGAATTTGCTGTTTCTAAGTATTCTTCTCCATGTACAATTTGCAAGTTAAAGAGCTGAATAATTAGAACTATTCCTATTATATATACACATATTGATAATATGTTGTATCTAACATTTTTTTTATCTAAAACTGCCAAATTAGCCTCCTAATAATACTTCATTAATGATTTTTTCTCTGTAAATATGTCTTCTGTTATTTCTCCTGCCTTTTGTATTAAAGGATATAGTATTATTGCTAGTATTGCATTATAGATTGCTTCTATTAAAACTATTTTCATGAATTCTGAAAATGCTGGTTCTGATTTTATTAGTATTATTTGTAGTGTGTAGGTTATTGTTTCGCATAGAATTGTTATTATCATTGTCATTGTCATAAATGTTATTCTGCTTTCTTTTGAAAAGCTTGCATCTAATATGCCCCCGATTAATCCCGCAAATCCAAGCATGATGGCATTTAGTCCAATCCTTTTTCCTATAAAAAAATCAATTAGTAATCCAAATATTATTCCTAAAGTAAATCCTTTTATTTTACCTAAGTATAGTCCTATGAATAAGGTTAAAATGATAAAAAGATTTGGCTTAATTCCTGCTATATTGTACCAACTGAAGAAATTTGCTTGAAGAAAGTATATGATTAAAAATGCAATAAAAAATACTGTTATAGTTAGTGTTTTTTTCATAATTCTCCTTTTTTATGAACACTATTATAACAGTATTTATTAAATTTTTCAAGTTTTATATATCATTATATCTCTTGTATCCTATAAATGCTCCTATTCCTATTACAGTTATTATTACGCCTGGTATTATTATGCTTTCAATTCCTGTATTTGCAATTTTTGAACCTTTTGTTGTGTTATCCACTGTATTTGTTATTATTATTTGATTGCTTTGGTCTATTTTAACTATATTATTGTTACCATTATTATTATTATTGTTATTACTATTATTATTATGGTTGTTTCCACTGTTATTTGTTTTTGCTTTAACCTCTATTTGAATTTTAGTTGTAACTGTTGCACCATTCTCAGTATATGTAATTGTAATTTGATCATTATTAGTTGTTAATGCAGATGTTGGGAAACAGTTGAAGTTTTCAATTTGTTTTCTTGATCCATCACTATATACTGCTACAACTGCTATTCCTGTTTTGTCAAATTTTTCTCCTTCTGTATATATTGTTTTTGTAGGATTTGTTGTTACTTCTATTCTTGTTACTTTCTTTTCTTGAACCACTTGTTTTTCTTTTACAGTTATTGTTACTTCCGCTGTTTTTGTTACTTCTCCTTCTGTATAACTTACAACTATTTTTGTATCTGTTTTTGTTAATACTCCATTTGGTGTATATGTGTAATTTGTAACTGGAGCCTTACTTGAATCGCTATAGTTTGCTGTTACTACCATTCCTGTTTTATCAAATTTTTCTCCTTCTTCATATGTTAGTTTTGTTGGAGCTGTTGTTATTTCTATA
>USHY01000010.1 GCA_900554635.1 uncultured Clostridium sp.
TATTCTTTTTGTAATAAACATGGACTTTGGTCAAAAGAAGTTGAATAAATATAGATAAATTAAACTTTTGGTGTGAGATTTATTACATAGAAAGGACTGTGATAAAAGTGAAAGATATTATCATTTCTGATGATATAATATATATCGGAGCAGATGATAAAGATATTGAATTATTTGAGAATCAATATAATGTGCCAAATGGAGTAGCATATAATTCATACATAATAATTGATAAAAAAATTGCAATAATGGATACAATTGATAAAAGAAGAACAAATCAATGGCTTGAAAATTTAGATAAAGCATTAAATGGCAGAAAACCTGATTATTTAGTTATTTCACATCTGGAACCAGACCATGCTTACAATATAAATACTTTAATGAAAAAATATCCAGATATAAAGTTAGTTGGAAATTCGAAAACTTTTACCTTTTTACCTCAATTTTTTGATATACAAAATTTAGACTCAAAAAAAATTGAAGTAAAAGAAGGAGAAATTTTAGACTTAGGAAACCATAAATTAAAATTCATTATGGCACCAATGGTACATTGGCCAGAGGTAATGATGACATATGAAGAAAAAGAAAAAATATTATTTTCAGCAGATGGATTTGGTAAATTTGGAACATTAGATACCAAAGAGGATTGGGATTGCGAAGCCAGAAGATATTATTTTAATATAGTTGGGAAATATGGTTTACAAGTACAAACATTATTAAAAAAAGTTATGAATTTAGATATAGAAAAAATTTGTCCTTTACATGGACCAATACTAAATGAAAACTTAGTACATTATATTGAAAAATATAATATTTGGAGCAGCTATAAGGCTGAAAGTGATGGTGTGTATATAGCTTGTGCATCAATTCATGGAAATACATATAGTGCTTGTGAAAAGTTAAAGGAAATCTTAGAAGAAAAAGGCATAAGCAAAGTAGTTTTATCGAATTTATCAAAAGAAGATTGGTCAGAAGCAATAGAAAATGCATTTAGATATGGGAAAATTGTATTTGCTTCTTCAACATATAATATGGAAATATTTACTCCAATGAGAAACCTATTATTGAATTTAAAAGAAAAAAATTATCAAAATAAGATTGTTGGATTGATCGAAAATGGAACTTGGGCACCAAATTCTGCAAAATGTATGAAAGAGATATTGAACACAATGAAAAATATAGATATAATAGAACCAGTAGTTACAATTAAATCCAAACTTTCAGAAGAAAATTGTTTGCAATTATATAAAATGGCAGAAGATTTAATAAAAAAATAAAAAGGAGGTGTGTACTATGAAATATAAATGCACAGCCTGTGGATATATTTATGATGATAATGTAGAAGCAGTAAAATTTGAAGATTTACCAGATGATTGGGTTTGTCCTTTATGTGGTCTTGGAAAAGAATTCTTTGAAAAAATAGAAGAATAAGAAATGATTTAAGAGTTTAATTTAATAATGAAATTAAACTCTTTTTACAATAAAATCAGGTAAAACTTATAAATACTTGGATTTTAGATACAAATTACAATAAGTAAATCAAAATACTTTAGCAAATATTACAAAAATTAAATAATAAAAATGTTATACTATGGTTGAACGATTGAACGATTAGAAATGGAGGTAAGTAGCATGAATGAGAATGAATCAATAGAATTTAAAGAAAATTATACAGAAAAAATATATTATGTAGGAATAAAAAATGGCAGACAATAAAAATAGTAAGTTATCGCTCAAATTATCTTTCTAATTATAAAAAATTGAGTAATAATAATCATAAAGTTATTGACAAACTATATGAAATAATATAAAATAAAACAAATTTAGGAATAATTCCTAATTTAGAAAGAGGACACATGAATAACTATTCTAAGCAAAGAGAAATTATACTAGAAACATTTAAGTATTTAAATCATCCAACAGCGGAACAAATATATGATAAAGTACATCAAGATAATCCAACTATTAGTAAAAGTACAGTTTATAGAAATTTAAATGTTTTATTGGAAAATAAAACTATCAAGAAAATAAAACTATCAAGAAAATAAAAGTATTAACTGGACCAGACAAATATGATTATATTGATAAAGAACATTATCGTGTAATATGCAACAAATGTGGAAAAGTTTTTGATTTTATGTATCAGTTTAAGAAGGAAAAACTAAAAGAATTGATCCATAATCAAACGAGTGTAATTACTAATGTAGACAGTATCATTTTATATGGAATATGTGAAGAATGTAAATCTAAAATAAAGTATGAGGAGGAATAAAAAATGGAGTTAAAAGGATCAAAAACAGAAAAAAATTTAATGGAGGCATTTGCAGGAGAATCACAAGCAAGAAATAAATATACCTATTTTGCAAGCAAAGCTAAAAAGGAAGGATATGAGCAAATAGCAGCAATATTCCAAGAAACAGCAGATAATGAAAAAGAACATGCTAAATTATGGTTTAAACTATTACATGATGAAGATATACCATCTACAGCTGAAAATTTAAAAGCAGCAGCAGAAGGAGAAAATTTTGAATGGACAGATATGTATGATAGAATGGCAAAAGAAGCAAAGGAAGAAGGATTTGATAGAATAGCATATTTATTTGAAGCGGTTGGAAAGATAGAAAAAGAACATGAAGAAAGATATAAAAAATTATTAGAAAATGTAGAAGATGGGTTAGTATTTTCTAAAGATGGAGATAAAATTTGGAAATGTAGAAATTGTGGACATATTGTAATTGGTAAAGAAGCACCAGAAATTTGCCCAGTTTGTAGTCATCCAAAAGCATATTTTGAAATAAAAGCAGAAAATTATTAATATATTAGTAAAATAAGAGATACCTTTTTGTATCTCTTATTGAAATTAAAAAAGGAGGAAAAAATGGCTAAATATAAATGTCAATTATGTGGACATATTTATGATGAAGAAAAAGAGGGAGTTAAATTTGAAGACTTACCAGATGATTGGAAATGTCCAATGTGTTTTGCACCAAAGAATATGTTTAAATTAGTAGAAGAAGATGCAAAACAAGAAGAAAAAGTAGAATCTAAAGAAGAAACAAGAAAGAATGAAAATAAGCTAGAAAACTATTTAAAAGAATATACTCGTAGTACAGACGAAGTAGAACAAAGAATGGAAGATATCCATACAATGGCTATTACAGGAAAAAGTATTATTTCAGCAATGGGAACAAAGCTACCTGTAACTAGCTGGAATGATATTCTAATTCTGGGTGGACAACTTAGCAAAATGCCACTTTTTGAGGATGAAGAAGTTAGTCTAAGAACAGTAATTGGTAAAAATGCGAAAAAGCCAATGATTTTAGAAACACCTGTATTTGTAACACACATGTCTTTCGGTGCATTATCAAAAGAAGCCAAAACAGCCTTGGCCATAGGAACGAAAAATGTAAAAACAGCAATATGTAGCGGAGAAGGTGGAATATTACCAGAAGAATTTGAAAATGCTTATGAATATATTTTTGAATATGTGCCAAATAAATATAGTGTTACGGATGAAAACTTAAAAAAGGTAAGTGCAATAGAGATTAAAATAGGTCAAGGAACAAAACCAGGAATGGGAGGACACCTACCCGGAGAAAAAGTAACAGAAGAAATTGCAAAAATAAGAGGTAAAAAAGTAGGAGAAGATATTATTAGTCCATCTAAATTTAAAGAGATTGAAACAAAAGAAGACTTAAAATCTCTAGTAGATGAATTAAGAGAAAAATCAGAAGGAAGACCAATTGGTGTGAAATTTGCAGCAGGACATATAGAAGAGGATCTAGAATTTGCTTGTTTTGCAAAGCCGGATTTTATTACAATAGATGGGAGAGGTGGTGCGACAGGTGCAAGCCCTAAAATCATAAAAGATGCAACAACAGTACCTACAATATATGCACTATATAGAGCAAGAAAATATTTAGATGAGCATGGAGAAGATATATCACTTGTCATAACGGGAGGACTAAGAACTTCATCAGATTTTGCTAAGGCAATTGCAATGGGAGCAGATGCTATCGCTATTGGAACAGCTGCAATGATGGCAATTGCTTGCCAACAGTACAGAGTTTGCAATAATGGAATGTGTCCGGTAGGAGTAGGAACACAAGATTCAGAATTAAGAAAAAGATTAAATATTGAAAAAAGCAGTAAAAGGTTAGAGAATTATTTTAATGTTGTAAATGATGAATTAAAAACTTTTGCAAGAATAACAGGAAACAAGGATATTCATAATTTGAGTAATTATGATATTGTAACAACTAATAGTGAAATTTCAAAGAATACAAATATTATACATGCATAATAAAATTTAGAAAGTTATATATTGATTTGAAAATATCTAACTTTTATGTTACAATCATCTCGATAAATTACAATTTCTAGGACTGATAATATGTTGATATTATCAGTCTTTTGTTATATAATAAGAGCAATTAATTACGTTTTTGTAGTATTAAAGGTGATGTTATATATGTCAGATAGATTAATTGATAATAAAGAATTAATGAAAGAATGGAATCAAGAAAAAAACATTTTATATAATCCAGCTGATTTGACTTCAGGTAGTAGTAAGAAAGTCTGGTGGAAATGTAAAAATGGTCATGAATATAAATCTTCAATTGTTAATAGAACAAAATCAAAAGGAACTTGTTGCCCATATTGTTCTGGAAATAAAGTTCTTAAAGGATTTAATGATATAGCATCAACAAATCCAGAATTATTGAAAGAATGGGATTATAGTAAGAATACCATTAAACCTGATGAAGTAACTAAAGGAACTCATAAAAAAATCTGGTGGATTTGTAGTAACAATCATAGCTATGAAGCTACTATTCCAGCTCGAAGACGTGGTACAGGGTGTCCGTATTGTTCTGGAAACAAGATATTAGTTGGTTTTAATGATTTAGCAACGACGAATCCTGAATTATTGGAAAAATGGAATTATGAAAAGAATAATAAATTAGGAATTACGCCTAAATCAATTAGTAAAAGTTATAGTAAAAAAGTTTGGTGGAAATGCAAAAATGGTCATGAATATCAAAGACATGTTTATAACGAAAGAAAAGGCAGTGGCAGATGTCCTATTTGCAAAAAATTAAAACTATAATTCAGTTATAGAGTGGTTTATAAAATATCACTCTATATTTTCTTCTTAAATACTTGATTTTTATAAAATAATTTGGTAATATATTTATAACTTGAATGACTATTTAGTCATTCGTCAAGAGAGCTAACGAGTTGTAAATGTCTACGTCGGTGGCACCAGATAAGGAAAACAGAGATTTTTTAGTCTCTGTTTTTTTATGCAAATAATGCAATTTTAATGCATATAAGTTTTATCCAATATATATTTTTGTTTTCAACATGTAAAAAACTCATATCTCCCCCTCTCCACACATAAAATGTACAAGGGTGGAGGAGAGTATGAGAAATTTTAGATCAAGATATAGAAGAAATCAATATGGGAATATATTAGTTTCACATGTTCAAAATAATTTAAGAGAATATGCAATAGCCAGTATTATTTTTTTAATTGGTATTATGTTGGGAGTTGTTTTTGTTAATAATTTAAGTAGCCCACAATCAAATGAAATTTCCGAATATATAAATAATTCTATTTTCTCATTAAAAACTAATGGCATTCTTAATACAGGTGGAGTCTTGAAGGAATCTATGAGGAACAACTTGTTTGTAGTAATTTCTTTATGGCTTATGGGCTCTACTGTTATAGGATTACTATTGGTCTATTTAATCATCTGTTTTAAAGGATTTTGTCTTGGATATACTCTTTCAGCAATTATGTATGTACTTGGAACAGGAAAGGGAATCATACTTTTTGCTTCTACAATGGTCATAAAAAACATTATAGCAATTCCCTGTATAATTATACTTGCAGTTAGTGGAATGAAGCTCTATAAATCAATTATGTTAGACAGGAGAAAAGAAAATATCAAGCTTGAAATCATAAGGCACACATTAGTTTCAATAGCAGTATTAATTGTCATATGTTTTTCATCATTTGTAGAAGTAAAAATTTCAGAAGTCTTATTGAAATATTCCTTAAAATACTTGTAAACAAGTAGTTCTAAAAAGGTATTTTTTGAATATATATAATTAATATGAAAATATAGAGAGGAGAGGTTTTATGGTAATAGAAGATAAAAAACAGATTACTTCTAACAGTATTCAAAATGTAATTCTTGAAAATAGGGAAAAACTTACAATTTCAGGAGTTTTAGATGTATTAAGTTTTGATGACCAAATTGTAATAGTTGAAACTGAATTAGGTCTATTAACAGTAAAAGGAGAAAATTTAAGAATTAATAAATTGAGCTTAGACACAACAGAAATTATTGTTGAAGGTACAATTTCAAATCTAGCTTATTCTGAAAAAACTTTGGACAAAAAAGCAGGTGGATCTTTTATAGGTAAAATCTTTAAATAAGGTGAAGGAGCTGAAAAATGCCAAATCAAGCATATTCTTTTATAATATTTATTCTTAACGGACTAATAATTGGCTTAATATTTGATATATTTAGAATCTTTAGAAAATCCTTCAAAACACCAGATTTTATTACATACTTACAAGACTTTATATTTTGGATAATAGCAGGTTCAATATTACTATATTCAATATTCAAATTCAACAACGGGGAACTAAGATTATATATTTTTATAGGAATTTTACTTGGAGTATCAGCATATATATTGATTTTTAGTCGATTGTTTATAAAAATTTCTGTAGAAATAATAAACTTTGTAAAAAAGGTATTGTTCAACTTAATAGTTGTACCTACAAAATTCGTTATTAAATTACTAAAAAAATCAATTTTAAACCCAATTATGTATATTACAAAAAAGATATTGTCACTTTTTAGATTTTTCCATAAAAAAATACAGTTCAATAAGATAAAAATCGGAAAAAAGAAGGATTTTGCTTAAATTTGTAGAATATTAATATAGATGGATTATTTATTAAATAATTAGGAGTTTACTAATGAAATCAAAGAAAATTTGTAAGAAACTATTTTTAATAGTAATATCAATATATTTAGTATATATATTTGCCAGTCAACAAAAGGTATTAAATTCTTATAAAAGTGAGCAAGCATATTATTCTGAGCAAATTGATTCAAAAGTTGCTTATAAGGAATCCTTGTACAAAAAGAAAAACAATATAAATTCAGAAGAATATATTGAAGAAGCTGCAAGAGAGAAGTTAGATATGTATTTGCCTAATGAAAGAGTTTATATAGATACTAGCAAATAAAAGGTGGGTGTTTTTGCCTACCTTATGATTATTTCTAAAGAGTTTATTTCGAATACTTTCCAAAAAAAATTATAATAAAATAATAGGGAGGAAATGATAATGGAATTGGAAGAGTTATCTCTTATTGAATTGAGAGAAAAAGCAAAGGATGAAGGAATAAAAAATACAACAAAATTTAAAAAGGAAGAGTTGATTTCTATTTTAAAAGAAAAATTAGGACAGGATAAACCAAATGCTTCAACTGAAAATACTGAATTTAAAGAAGTTATTACAGAAGAAGGATATAAACTTACAAGTGAAGGCGATGAAGTTGTAGAAGGAATACTAGAAGTTCTACCTGATGGCTATGGATTTCTTAGAGGTGAAAATTATTTGCCAACACCTAAAGATGTATATGTTTCACCAATTCAAATAAAACGATTCAGACTAGATACTGGAGATATGGTAAAGGGAATAAAAAGAACTCCAAAAGAAGGAGAAAAATTCCCAGCATTAATATTCGTAGGGGCTGTAAATGGCGAACATCCAGAAAAAGCAATGAAAAGGCGCTCTTTCGATGATTTAATCCCTATATATCCTCAAGAAAGAATCAAGCTTGAAACTACTTCAAATGAATATACAATGAGAATGATGGACTTGCTATGTCCAATAGGAAAAGGCCAAAGAGGAATGATTGTTGCTCCACCTAAAGCAGGAAAAACAACAATTCTAAAGAAAATAGCAAATAGCATTACTGCAAATAATCCTGATTTAGAGTTAATAGTATTATTAATAGATGAAAGACCAGAAGAAGTAACAGATATGAAGCGTTCTATTAAAGGTGATGTTATTTATTCAACTTTTGACGAATTACCAGAACATCATGTTAAAGTTGCAGAAATGGTACTTGAAAGAGGAAAGAGGTTAGTTGAACAACACAAAGATGTTGTAATATTATTAGACAGTATTACAAGGCTTGCAAGAGCTTACAACTTAGTAGTCCCAGCTTCTGGAAGAACACTATCAGGAGGTCTTGACCCTGCAGCTCTTCATAAACCAAAAAGATTCTTTGGCGCAGCAAGAAACACAGAAGATGCTGGAAGTTTAACAATACTAGCAACAGCATTAGTTGAAACCGGAAGTAGAATGGATGATGTTATATTCGAAGAGTTCAAAGGAACAGGAAACATGGAAGTTCACCTAGATAGAGCTCTATCAGAAAAGCGTATATTCCCTGCAATTGATATAAATAAATCTGGAACAAGAAAAGAAGAATTACTACTTTCAAAAGAGGAATTAGATACAATCTTTGCACTTAGAAAAGCAATGTCAAATATGAACACTCAAGAAATGACAGAACAAATTATGGAACAAATTGTTACAACAAAAAATAATGCAGAATTTTTAGAAAGAGTAAATATCTTTCTTAAAAATTCTTAGATCGCAAGATGGTTTATTTAAATTAATTAAATAAGAGGATTTTATATGAAAAAATTTTCAAAAATAATGAGAAAAAAATATAAAGAAACAAATAAAAAATCAATTGCAATTTACTTAATATTAAGGCTATTTGTTATTTTAAGTATGATATTTCAAATAGTATGTGGTAACATATCGAACGTTTTAATGTGTATTTTAGCATTAATATTATTTACAATACCAACAATAATTTCTGAAAAGTTTAAAATAGGCATTCCAAGCCTATTAGAAGGCATTATATATATTTTTATATATTCAACTGCAATATTAGGGGAGATAAATAATTTTTATGGTATTATACCATTTTGGGATACAATACTACACACATTAAATGGATTTATATGTGCTGGTATAGGGTTTTCATTAGTTGATTTATTAAATCAAAATAGCAATAGTTTTAATTTATCACCTTTATATATAGCTATAGTTGCATTTTGTTTTTCTATGACAGTAGGTATATTATGGGAATTTTTCGAATTTTCAGCAGATAATATTGCTAAAACTGATATGCAAAAAGATAGAATAGTTACAGAAATCTCATCAGTTTTAATAAATAAAAATAATGCAAATATACCAATTAAAGTAAAAAACATTGAAAAGACAGAAATTTATTCAAAAGATGGTACTATTACA
This sequence comes from uncultured Clostridium sp., assembly GCA_900554635.1. Taxonomy (GTDB): domain Bacteria; phylum Bacillota; class Clostridia; order TANB77; family CAG-508; genus UMGS1781. The sequence continues at coordinate 9,362 of USHY01000010.1, forward strand.
ATAATAGAAAATGGTTATTTAGACATTGGATTAATAGATACAATAAAAGACTTGTTTGTCAATTTCTTGGGAGCAGTAACTTTTAGTATAATAGGATTTTTATATGTTAAAAATAGAGAAAGATATAAGTTTGCAGAGAAATTTATTCCTAAAAAAGGAATAGATAAATAAATTTATTAGATTAAATCTATAAATTAAATTTAGTAAAAGAGGTTTAGTAGTAAGCCTCTTTTTTAAATTGTTTTAATTAAAAAAGAAGGAGAGGAGAATAAAAGCACATACAACTTTGCACAAAATCAAAGTTTTGTGCAAAGGGGTGTAGAAATAAAGTATATTAAGCTCCTTTCCAAGGTCTTACCTACAATTTATTGCTACTACTAACCTTTAAAGCTTTATTAGTTTAGTTCCAGCTATTTGTTCCTAGAATCAATTTTAAGCCACTTTTTTAATTTATCTTTATAATTTTACATCTAAATATTTTTTTATTTAAAATTTAATTTTGCCACTTAATAATTTTTGTTTCATATTATATTTTAGATAAATTTTTTCAAAAATCCTCAAACTGGCTAATTCTCTATATTTGTCGTATTTTGGTGACAACAAACTATATGTCTAAAAAATAAAAACGCCTTAAAATCGATTCTCGTGCGTCGTTTTTTTGAGCAATTTTTACATTTATTTATATATGTATAGTATTAATTATTTTCGGTTTCTAATAGTCCTAATACATAACCAATAAAGCTTGATAGTTGGTTATTATCAATACTTCCATAATTATTGTGTCGTTTTTGACCTTCTGGAGTAATTAAAAATTCGCCTATATGCCAGCATAATTCATGTGTCATTATTTTTTCAGAATATTCTAATGTAAAGTATCTTGGCATATTTTTAGTTAGAGCTAAAGCAACATATTTGCTAGCTGCATCTCTATATTCATAGTCTGGAAATGTAAAGAAAAATATATTTGTTCCATTTTCAGTTTTATGTAAAGTTACATCAAAATCATTTATAGTTACATTTTTATTTAAGTCTTTAAGAAATATTCTTTCATCATTTTTTAAGTTTTCTTTTAAATCATTCCATTCCTGTAAAAGATGCATTTTCATAACATTAGGACCTTGTAATAAAATTGAATAATAATATATCACATATTTATAATTAATTAGATTATTTTTTAATTTTTTTTCATAAATTAATTTTATGGCCAAGCACAAATGTTCGCCTCCTCCCTACTCTATTTGTTTTTTTGCATATTTATAGATAAAATTCTTGCAAATTAGTGTTTTTTATTATATAAATATATGTGAGGTGTTTTACAAATGATTAGTCGTGATGAGAATCCTGATTTTCTTAACTCTTTTTTGGATTATACTATTACTATACTTAATAAGTCCCCTAATAGTGTTAAAGAGTATAATTATGATATAGCTAATTTTCTTAAATATATGAAAAAACAGTTTAAGTTGGCTGATGAAGCAAATTATAAAGTTGTTAAAATAAATGATATGACAGTTGATACATTAAAAAGAGTTACTCTACAAGATATTCATGGTTATGTGTCATATATGGCTCGAGAGCTAAAAAGTAGCCCTGCTACAAGAGCTAGAAAAATATCTTCTATAAGAGTATTTTTTAAATATCTAACAAGTAAAGCAAAATTGCTTGAAGTTAATCCTGCTCAGGATTTGGAGACTCCTAAGTTAGGAAAAAGGATGCCTAAATATCTTTCATTAGAAGAAAGTAAAAAGCTTTTAGAAGTAACTCAAAATGAAGATAATAGAAATAATGTAAGAGATTATGCAATTATTACATTATTCTTAAATTGTGGTATGCGTTTATCAGAATTAGTTGGAATTAATATCAGTAACATTGATTTTACTGAAAGCAAGATGACAGTTATTGGTAAAGGCAACAAGGAACGCACTATTTTCCTTAATAAGGCGTGTATGAATGCTGTAACGAGTTATTTATCTATTAGACCACATGATAAGGTTAAAAACGATTCTCGTGATGCACTGTTCTTAAGTGAAAGAAAGGAAAGAATTAGTAACCGTTCTGTTCAAGATATAGTAAAAAAAGAATTAGGAAAAGCTGGATTAGATACTAAAAAGTATTCTGTACATAAATTAAGGCATACTGCTGCAACTCTTATGTATCAATATGGTGATGTTGATATTAGAGCTTTGCAGGAACTACTTGGGCATGAAAGTATATCTACTACTGAGATATATACACATGTAAATGATGAGAGAGTTCGTGATGCTGTTGAGAATAATCCTTTAGCAAATTTCCAATAAAAAAATGGGCTTTTACCCATTTTTTTATCTTTCAAAATCATCATCACTTAACACTTTTTCATTTTCATAATTATAATATTTACCATCAGTTGTTTTTAAACATGTTGTTCCATTATGTGTAGATAAATTATAACCCTTGGCTGTCATTTTAGTTTTTGTCTCTTTATATGTTTTTAAAGCTCTATCAAAAATATCTTGATCATAAAAGCCATTAAGTTTTAATTTAACATTTGGATCTCTTTCAAGTTTGGCAATCTTAGCTTGGCTAATTAATGTAAATAAATCTCGTGGAATTTCATTGTAATTTGAATTTTGACCACATCTTGATTCTAAATTAGAATTAGGTGTATTGACTCTTAGAGTCCAACCTTTTGAATCTTTTTGTCCTCTCATTATTTTTTCTTGTTCATATTCGGTATCTCCTCTTAAGGTCATAGAAATATTAACATTGTCGATACTTGTATTCTCACCATCTGCAAATAAAGCTCTTAAGGTGTCTACATTAAAATCAACTAAGTCATCTATTCTGTCTTCAATTTGTGCTTTTAATTCTGGTGTTGGTTTTTTTATATATTCATCTACTATTTCATCTATATCCGTATTTTCAAGAACCTTATAAAGTGCTGTGTGAGGTGTGCTTGCTTGAGTTGCAAAATTAGAACCATCAAAATAAAAATTTCCTTCTTCAGATTCTTCTATTAATTCTTTTTGCGCCTCAGCTTTAATTTGTTCTTGAACAGAAGTTGTTTCGTATCTATGTTGCTGTATTCTAGGAACTGCAATTGTTGTTCCTAAAGTAGCTAATGCTAATGTAAGTATAGCAGTTTTTGTAGTTGTCCATCTCTTATTATTTCTTACTGTAGGAGCTTTTATATTTCTTCTCCTTGTTTGATTTCTATTATTATATGTATATGTATTATTTATATTATTTGTATTGTTTGATTTAGGCTGTAATTCCTTGCAGAATTCTCTATGATTTCTATTTTCCATAAAAATACCACCTTTCTCTATTACATAAATAAATTATACCATTTTGCAAAAAAATATGCAAATTTTTGAATTTTTGGTGAATTTGTGTTACAATTGTTAAAGATGTAATTATTTTAGGAGGTTATTATATATGAATGATAATGAAACAGTTGTAATTTTAGACTTTTATGGTCAATATAATCAATTAATAGCAAGGCGTGTTAGAGAATGTAATGTATATTCTGTAGTAATGCCTTATGATACACCAATTGAAAAAATAAAAAGTTTGAACCCTAAGGGAATTATCTTTACTGGTGGACCTGCAAGTGTTTATGAAGAGGGTTCTCCAAGATGTGATGAAAGTATTTTCAACCTAGGTATTCCTATTTTAGGCATATGCTATGGAATGCAACTTATGAGTACTGTTATGGGTGGGAATGTAAAAAAAGGTGTTAAACGCGAATATGGCGAAATTGAAGTAGCTTTGACAGCCTCTTCTCCTCTATTTGTTGGTTTACCTGAAAAAAATGTATGCCTTATGAGTCACACTGACTTAGTAGATAAAATGCCTGATGGTTTTGAGGTAATTGCTAATACTTCTAATTGCCCTATTGCTGGTATGCAAAATATAGAAAAAGGTTTTTATGGTATTCAATTCCATCCAGAAGTTAATAATACTTGTAATGGTACTACTATTATTAGAAACTTTTTATATAATGTTTGTAAATGTTCAGGAGATTGGAAAATGTCTTCATTTGTTGAGGATTCTATAAATAAATTAAAAGAGAAGATTGGAGATAAAAAAGTACTTTGTGCTCTTTCTGGCGGTGTAGACTCTTCTGTGGCAGCTGTATTGCTTCATAAAGCTGTTGGAAAGAATCTTACATGTATATTTGTTGACCACGGCCTTTTAAGAAAAAACGAAGCTGATGAAGTTGAACATGTTTTCAAAAATCAATTTGATATAAATTTAATTAGAGTTAACGCTCAAGATAGATTTTTAAGCAAACTTGCTGGTCATTCTGAACCTGAAGAGAAAAGAAAAATTATTGGTGAAGAATTTATTAGAGTGTTTGAGGAAGAAGCTAAAAAAATTGGAACTGTTGATTTTCTTGTTCAAGGTACTATTTACCCTGATGTTATTGAAAGTGGTCATGGTAAAGCTGCAGTTATAAAGAGTCATCATAATGTTGGTGGTTTGCCAGACTATGTTGATTTTAAAGAGATAATTGAGCCTTTAAGAGACTTATTTAAAGATGAAGTTCGTAAAACCGGTTTAGAGCTTGGCATTCCTGAAAAATTAGTGTTTAGGCAACCTTTCCCTGGTCCTGGTTTAGCAATTAGAGTTATTGGCGAGATTACTAAAGAGAAGATAGAAATATTGCAAGAAGCGGATTATATTTTTAGAGAGGAAATTGCAAAAGCCGGTTTAGATAGAACTTTGAACCAATACTTTGCTGTACTAACAAATTTAAAATCAGTCGGTGTTATGGGAGATGGTAGAACTTATGACTATACTGTAGCCCTTCGCTCTGTTACAACTACAGATTTTATGACAGCCACATGGAGTAAAATTCCTTATGAAATATTAGAAAAAGTTTCTAGTAGAATTGTAAATGAAGTTAAACATGTAAATAGAGTTGTTTATGATATTACATCTAAACCACCAGCTACAATTGAGTGGGAATAAAAAAGAAAAAGGCAATGAGCTAATAAGCTTTTTTGCCTTTTTCTTTTTTTACAAGCCTTTGTTTGCACGAGCCAAGTCCTTCTCAGCCAGTTTTCTAAAATTGGCCAATTCTCTTGTTTCTTCAAGTTCTTCGCCGGTTTCACAGTCAATCCACTGAAATTTTCCATTGTAGTTTCGAACAAGGAGAACTTCATTGCAACGCTTTCTTAGCAATACCTTGTAGTATGTTAGTCCGCTGATACTGTGTTTCCAGTTGGAATAAGTGATCGTGGCATGGGCATTTTCGTCGTAAGCGATAAAAAACCTTTTGCCAAAGATTGCTATTTCCTTGTAGTTAGGTTCAAATATGACCTTTCCTTCATACGAAACAGCTCCCACCTTGCTCTTTACAACGGTTTGAATAAATTTGGGCTCCATTGTTGCATCATCAATCCCGTTTACTGTCTCTTTGTTTTCTACAAAGTACAAACCGCAAGATTCACTTTCGAAATTTTTGAATGCTACAATCAAATATTTGGGGTCATAAAACCAGCCAATCTCTTCCATCGGTCTAAGCAGTTGTTGGCCTAGTTTATTAATGAGAATCCCGCCTTCTTCGGTGTGAATAAAGGTGTACCCAAAGTTTTCTAGTTCATTTAGGTCCGGTGTTTCGATGCAGATTGGTGGTACAATTAATGAACCATCCCATTTCTTAATTCCTATCTTTCTGTTTACAGTGAAGGGCTTGAACTCATCAACGCATACATCAATAAATCTGTGCTGCTTTTCCATAAAGCTTTCTTCCTTTGCTTGTTTCAAAAATTATGGGAACACTGCCCATATATAATTGATTATAGCACATTATTGATTGTATTTGCAAATAAAACAAGTTTTGCCTTTGCTTAGCAATACTTGTTTTATTTTTTATTTAGCTTTTATATGAATGATCTATTTCTTTAAGCATTACATCATGTGCTCCACCTTCTGAAATACTTACTTCAGATACTAGTGTTAAACGAGCATTATCTTGAAGTTCTTTAATTGTTGTTGCTCCACAGTTACACATTGTTGATTTTATTTTTGATATTGTTATATCTAAGTTTTCTTTTAATGGACCTGCATAAGGAATATATGAATCAACACCTTCTTCAAAGCTTAGTTTATTTCCTTCTCCCATGTCATATCTTTGCCAGTTTCTTGCTCTATTTGAGCCTTCTCCCCAATATTCTTTCACATAATTGTTTCCTACTTTTACCACTCTTGTAGGGCTTTCATCAAATCTTGCAAAATATCTTCCCATCATAACAAAATCTGCTCCCATTGCTAGGGCTAATGTTATATGGTGGTCATATACTATTCCTCCATCTGAGCATACTGGTATATAAATTCCTGTTTCTTCATAATATTTATTTCTTTCATCTACAACATCCATTAAGGCACTTGCTTGTCCACGGCCTATTCCTTTTGTCTCGCGAGTTATACAGATTGAGCCTCCGCCTACTCCAACTTTAATGAAGTCTGCTCCAGCTTCTGCTAAATATCTGAATCCTTCTCTATCTACAACATTTCCTGCACCAATTTTTACATCTTCACCATATTTGCTTCTTACAAAGTCAATAGTATTTTTTTGCCATACTGAATATCCATCAGATGAATCCATACATAATATATCAACACCTGCATCAACTAATGCTGGAATTCTTTGTTCATAATCTCTCGTATTTATTCCTGCTCCAACTATGTATCTTTTATTTTCATCTAATAAAGAATTTGGATTATTTTTTCTTTCTTCATAATCTTTTCTGAATACTAAATATTTCAAATTGCCTTCTTCTGTTAATATTGGTAAACAATTTAATTTGTGTTCCCAAATAATGTCATTAGCTTCTGAAAGGCTTATTCCTTTTTTGGCCCAAATTACATTTTCTTTTCTAGTCATGTAATCATCTATTGGAGCATCTAGGTTGTCTCTTGATATTCTGTAGTCTTTATTTGTAACTATTCCTAGGAATTTACCTGTTGGGGTTCCATCATCAGTTACTATAACTGTTGAATGTCCTGTTTTTTTGCTAAGTGATAAAACATCTTTTAGAGATGTTCCTGATTTTACATTTGAATCACTTATTACAAAACCAGCTTTATGTTTTTTTACATGATATACCATTGTTGCTTGATCTTCAATTGATTGTGAACCAAATATGAATGCAAGTCCACCTTCTCTTGCTAATGCTACTCCCATTTTTTCGCCTGAAACTGATTGCATTATTGCTGAAACCATTGGTACATTTGCTGAATATTTTGGTTCTTCTCCTCTTCTGAATTTTACAAGTGGTGTGCGTAATGATACATTTGATGGCACACATTTTTCTGTTGTTAAATTTGGCAATAACAAGAATTCGTTAAAAGTTCTTGATATATCTGGTAATATTTTTGCCATTTTAAATTCCTCCTTTTTTAGAAGAAACGGCTCAGTTTCAGCCGTTTCATATTTTATTTATTTTTATGCTCTTGGATGAGCTTTTTGATAAACATTTTTTAAATTGTCATCTTGAAATTGCATATATACTTGTGTTGAAGATATGTCTGAATGTCCAAGCATTGCTTGTATTGATTTTAAATCTGCACCATTTTGAAGTAAGTGTGTTGCAAATGAGTGTCTTAATACATGTGGTGTAATGTCTTTTGAAATATGTGCTTGTTCTTTATAAAATTTAATTATCTTCCAAAATCCTTGTCTTGTTAATCTTCTTCCATTTATATTAACAAATAGAGCTTGTTCTTTTTCATCTCTAATTAAGTTTGGTCTAGCTTTTGTTATATATTCATTTAGTGCTTTTAAGGAAAGCTTACCTAATGGAATAATTCTTTGTTTGTTTTCATTTTTACAAGTTACTGAACCTGCATTTAAGTCAACATTTTCAATATTTAGAGAAATTATTTCTGTAACTCTCATACCTGTTGCATATGCTACTTCAAGCATTGCTTTATCTCTTAAGCTTTTTAAATCTTCTCCACTAGGTTGTTCTAATAATAGTGATACTTCTTGAGATGATAAAACACTAGGAGCCTTTTTTTCAATTTTAGGTGATTGAATACCTTTTGTAGGGTCTTCTTTTACATTTTTATCTCTTAACAAATATTGATAAAATAATCTAATTGAAGCAAGATGTCTTGATATTGTTGAAGGTTTTTTGTTAATCTTTGCTAAATAATCTAAATACTCAACTATTTGGCTACCTTCAATTTTGATATAGTCTATTTTATTTTCATCTATGTAATCTTTGAATTGGTATATATCTCTTTGGTATGATTCTAATGTATTGCTTGATAACTTTTTATCTTTTTCTATAAATTCTAAAAATTTTATTATATTCTTTTCCATAATATGCTCCTTTTGTAGACATAATTTTATGCTATAGTTATATCAAATATACTTAAAAAAGTAAAGAGATTTTTGAAATTTATTTTATATTTTTTTACCTTTTAAATACCACTTATGTTCAGATATAATTTCTACATTAATTACTTGCCCAATTAAGTCTTTTGAACCTTCAAATATTACGACTTTATTGCTATTTGTTCTACCTGAAAGCATATCTGTATTATTTTTGCTTAATCCTTCTACTAGTATTTTTTGAACAGTTCCTATGTATTTTTTATTGTTTAATTCTACCTGATTCTCAAATAATTCTTTTAATCTATCGAATCTATTATGTTTTATATTGTCTGGCACTTGGTTTTCCATTCTATCTGCTGGTGTTCCAACTCTTCTTGAGTAAATAAACATAAATATTTGTTCAAAATTTACTGCCTTTACAACATCTAATGTATCTTGAAAATCTTCTTCAGTTTCTCCTGGAAATCCAACAATTATGTCTGTTGAAAATAGTACACCTGGTATTTCCTTTTTTATTTTTTTTACTAACTCTAAATATTGTTCTTTTGTGTATTTTCTATTCATTTTCTTTAGTACTGCTGAGCTACCTGATTGAAGCGGAAGATGTATTAATCTAGTTACTTTATTACATTCTTTTATAGCTTTTATCACATCATCTGTAAAGTCTTTAGGGTGTGGCGATATGAATTTGATAATCTCTATCCCATCTATTTTTTGAACATCTCTTAATAATTCTGCAAAGCCATAATTATTTTCGGCTTTATATGAATTAACGTTTTGCCCAAGCAAAGTAACTTCTTTGTAACCTTCTCCGCGCAAGTTCTCTTATTTCATTTAAGATATCTTCTGGTTTTCTACTTCTTTCACGGCCTCTAACATATGGAACTATGCAGTATGAGCAAAAGTTGTTGCATCCATACATTATTGTTACTGATGCTGTTTTGTTACTGTTTCTTTTTATTGGCAGTCCTTCATATATTTCCCCATCAATATCTAATATATCTTTTATTTTTTGTTTGTCTGTTAAAATTTTATATAAATCTTCTGGTAATTTATGTAGGGTGTGTGTGCCAAATATAATATCAACATATGGATAGCTTTGTTTTAATTTGTCTTGAATATGTTTTTCTTGCATCATACACCCGCATATGGCAATTATTCCATTGTTTGTTTGCTTGATTTTTTTTAATTCTCCTAACTTCCCAAATAATTTTTCTTCAGCATTTTCCCTAACACAACATGTGTTAAGTATAAAAATACTTGCTTTATTTAAGTCTTCTGTTGCTTCGTAGCCCATTTCTGTAAGCATTCCTGCAATTTTTTCTGAATCGTTTTCATTTAATTCACAGCCCATTGTAAGAATGTTGTAGTATTTTGGTTTAGTGTTTATTTTTCTAATTTTTTCTATATATTTTTTTTGTTCATCTATTATACTTGTATTCAATTTTATTCCTCCAAATCTTTGTACAATAGATTAATTATAGCACATTTATAGTTTCTATTACAAGATAATTTTGCTAATTTACATAAAATATTTTAAAGTTTATTGATGTTTGATATTAAATCAGTGTAGTTCATATAAAAAACTGGTTTGCTTTGGGTTGTTGTTGAATTCTGTGTGTCTTTTATTAAGGCATATATTTTGTTTAGTTTGCTTTCTTTTCCTTTACTGTATTCTTTATCATTCATAATATTTCTAAATGATGTTTCAGCATTGTTCATATGTTCACTTGCTCGGTCCCATTCTTCGGTGTTTGTTATCAAGATATATGCAGTTATTATTTCTAGTTTTGAATTCTGAATTTCTTGTGTGTTTTTATTTGCATAGCAGCTACTTAGAAATGTTGGAATATATGAGTATAATTTTCCCAGATTTTCAAGTACATTTTTTTTGTTTTCATTATTTATTTCAATGATGCTTTGATTTAGCAAACTTGAAAAGTTTTCTATATCATCTTCTATAACATTTGTGTATGCTAAATCTAGTCTGATAATTGACCAGGAATTATTTAAGATTTCAATTTTGTTTTTTACCTTTTCCCAATCTACATTTTCTGTATCAGTTTGAAGTGTACTTTCCATTTGCAAATTTGTTATATCTACTTCTCCTTTTCCAACATCTGGTGTTTTATTTTCCTTGCTTTCATCACTTGATGATTCACTGTTAGAAGATTCTTGACTGTCACTCTTAGATTCTTTTAAATCAATTTTTTCTGATGCAAGAGTATGTTTATTTATATTTATGTTGTTCATATCATTTAGAATATCAATTATTTGTGAGCTCAAGTATTCAACTTCTTCAATTGTTTTTTCCTTGCTTGTATCTTCCTTTTTGTTACAACCAACAAGAAAAATAATGCAAAAAATTATCATTAAAAATTTTTTCAATTAAAATCACCTTTAAAATATTATTTCCGAATAATTACCTTTTATTCTTATGTATAACTTAAAAATATTTTCAAATAATATTATAAGTAGAAAGGAAATTTTAAAATGGGAGTTGTTGTAAGCCTATATAGCACTGAAAAAGGCGAAATTAAGCGTTTTTTAAGTAAATATTATAATAATAATGTGGATTTAAAAAATCCTTTACAATGGGAAAACACTTTCTTAAACCCTTCTGAAAGTGCAGATATTGTCGGAGTTTTTATGGAAAATAACGATAAATTTAGAATAAATATGTGGATTAGTTTTGATAAAGGCTTTTTTATTAATGTTACTGATTTTAATGTGGATAAAATAATAAGGTACCTATTTGAAAGGTACCCATATTAATTAATTTTATTCATTGTTTTGATTTTCGTTTGTTTCTGTATTTTCTGCTATTTCTTCATCTAAGTCTTCTTTTACTGCTTCTGCTTCTTCTTGTTTATCTGGCTCTATTTCTGCATTTTCAAGTTTTTGAACTGCTTCCTCTTTTACTGTTGGTTCTTGCATTTGTTTTTCTCCACATTTTGGGCAGAATAATGCTCCTTCTTCTATTTCAGCTGAGCATTTACAACATAATCTTTTTTGGTTTAATTTCAATATTTCAATTCTAGCATCTTCTATTTCTTTGCTTAATTCATCAATTTTTGAGCATTCTTCTAGTATTTCATCTTTGATACATACACTGTTTTCTCTTATATGTTTTTCATATACTTTCTTGCCTATTTCTTCATATATATCATTAATTTTGCCTTTGTTTTCATTAATTTTAAATTTTAGTTTTGTTTCTCTTGCTATTTTTCCAGTTGTTTCAGATGTTTTCTTTCCTAAATCACTAAAAAATCCCATATTTATTCATTCCTTTCATTTTATATATTATTATTATAGTCTATCCAAAGTCATTTGTAAATATTCTAATCTTCAAATTTTGGATTTCTTGTCATTAAATTTGCTATGGCTTCTTTTGCATCTAATCCTTCAAATAAAACTTCATATACCGCATTTACTATTGGCATTTGTGCATTATATTTTTTTGAAAGCTTATATGCAGTTTGAATATTATCAATACTTTCTATTGTCATACCTATTTCTTTTTTTGCTTCTTCTATTGTTTTTCCTTGACCAATTAAAATTCCTGCTCTTCTATTTCTACTATGATTGCTCATACATGTTACTATTAGATCTCCAAGTCCTGTTAGTCCATATATTGTTTTTGGATCTCCTCCCATTTTTACGCTAAGTTTTGCCATTTCTGAAAGTCCTCTAGTAAGTAATGCTGCAAATGTATTATCCCCTAGATTTAGTCCAGTAATTGCTCCAGCACAAAATGCAATTATATTTTTTAGTGCTCCACCAAGCTCAGCACCTTTAATGTCATATGATGTGTAGATTCTTAAAGTTTCATTCATAAAAGTAGATTGAACATCTTGTAATAGTTTATCATCTTTTGATGCAATAACAAGGGCTGTTGGGATTCCAAGTGATACTTCTTCAGCATGGCTTGGTCCTGATAATCCTCCTATTTTGCAGTTCGGAAGTTCTTCTTCAACTACTTCGTTTAAAGTGTATAATGTTGATTCTTCAAATCCTTTTGAACATATAATTATTTCTTGGTTTGTAACATATTGTTTAAATTTTTGAATTGTTTCTCTTACAAATTTTGAAGGTGTTACTATAAGTAACATTTCTGTTTCTTCAATTGCTGTTTTAAAATCTGTTGTGCAAATTATATTTTGTGGCATTGTAGCTTCTGGAAGAAATTTGCATTTTTTCTGATTGCTTATTAATTCAGCTTCTTCTTCGGAAAATGACCACATTTTAACATTATTGCCAAGTTTTGCCAGATGTATTGCAAGGGCTGAGCCCCAGCTACCACTTCCTATTATCGAAATATTTTTCATAAGTTTACCTCCCTATTTCTTGAATGATAATTTATTTTCAGTTCCATCTTTTAATCTCTTAATGTTTGTTCTATGATTAAATATTACAAGTACTCCAATTAAAATGCTTATTACTTTTCCTCCAAAGTTATCTGTCATAAATATTGTTAGTATTGGAAATAGTGTTGCTGCTAGGATAGAGCCTAATGATACCCATCTTGTTGCAATCATTATAATTAATGCAAAACTTAGGCAAATTATTCCTATTTGTGGATTTACTATTAATAAAACTCCAAGTGAAGTTGCTACCCCTTTTCCACCTTTAAAGCCATAATACACTGGGAAAGTATGGCCTATTATTGCAAATAATCCTGCTAAATATTTTAAAACTACAGTATCTGTATCTTTCCAAATATTAGCTGCAAGCATTGCAATAAGAACGGCTACAACTCCTTTTAGTATATCACAAATTAAAGTTAGTGCTGCTGCTCCTTTTCCTACTGTCCTTAAAACATTTGTTGTTCCTGCGTTTTTGCTTCCTTTTTCTCTTACATCAAACCCTGCAAATTTTTTACTAAATATAATGGCAAAATTTATACTGCCTATCAAATAAGCTACTAAAGCTACTAATATATATACTGCTGACATTTGTTTTGACCTCCTTTATTATTTATCCTCTCTTTTTTCTCTTGAAATGATTCTTACTGGTGTACCTTCTAAATCAAAGTTGCTTCTTATTTGGTTTACTAAGTATCTTTCATATGAGAAATGGAATAGTTCTTTATTATTTACAAATATAACAAATGTTGGTGGTTTTGTTTGAGCTTGTGTTGCATATAGTATTTTTAATCTTTTTCCTTTATCTGTTGGTGGTTGAACTACTGCTATTGCTTCATTTATTACTTGATTTAGTGTGGCTGTAGGAATTCTAAGTGAGTTACTGTTTGCAACTTTATTTATCATTCCAAATAGCTTATCTACTCTCTGCCCTGTTTTTGCTGATATGAAGATTATTGGAGCATATGTTAAATAACTTAGTTTATTATATACTTGTTTTTTATAATTTTCTAGTGTTCCTGTTTCTTTTTCATATTCATCCCATTTATTTACTACTATTATTATTCCCTTACCAGCTTCATGAGCTTCTCCTGCAATTTTTGTGTCTTGTTCTGTTACTCCTTCATTTGCATCTATTAGTATTAAGCATACATCAGCTCTTTCAACTGCAAGTAGAGAACGCATAACGCTGTATTTTTCAATGTTTTCATTAACTTTGCTGTGTTTTCTTATTCCTGCAGTGTCTATAAAATTATATTTTCCATTTTCATTTTCAAAGTATGAATCTATTGCATCTCGTGTTGTTCCTGCAACATTGCTTACTATTACTCTATTTTCTCCAAGTATTTTGTTTACTAGTGAAGATTTTCCAACATTTGGTTTTCCTATTATTGCTACATTTATTATTTCTTTATTTTCTTCGTTTGGCTCTTTTTCTGGGAAGTGTTCATATACTGCATCTAACACATCTCCTATTCCTAGGGCATTTGTTGAAGATACTGGGTGTGGTTCTCCTATTCCTAAATTGTAGAACTCATAAAGTGCTGGGTCTGGTTCTCCAAAGTTATCTGACTTGTTGCATACTAAAACTATTGGCTTTTTTGATTTTCTAAGCATTGTTGCAATTTCAGTATCAGCTGCTGTTACACCTTGTTTTATGTCTGTTATAAAGATTATAACATCCGCAATATTTATTGCCATTTGCGCCTGTTCTCTCATTCCTATATGAATTATGTCATCTAGCTCTGGTTCAATTCCTCCTGTATCTATTAATGTAAAATCTCTTCCTCTCCAGTTGCTATCTGCATATATTCTGTCTCTTGTAACTCCTGGTGTGTCTTCAACTATTGAAAGTCTTTGACCTACTATGTAATTAAAAAAAGTTGATTTTCCAACATTTGGTTTTCCTATTATTGCTACCATTGGTTTTGACATTTTTATTCATTCCCTTCTTCTAAAATTGCTTCTGCTGCTTTTTTCCCTGCAGCTACAGCTCTTGCTACTGAGGATTTTGTTTGGGTTAAGTCTCCTCCTGCATATACTCCTTTTATATTTGTCATATATTTATCATCTACTTTGCACAAACCATATTCTGTTTCTATTCCTTGGTTTGATAAAAGATTGTCATTTGCTTTTGCTCCAATTGCAAAAACTATTGTGTTTGCTTCCATTTTGTAGTTGGAGTTTTCTATGTCTACTGCTTTCTGATCTTCAATTTTAGTTTTAATGCACTCTATGTTTTGAATTTTACTATTTTGAACTTCGGCAGAAATTACTTTTGTTTGGAAGATAATTTTCACACCATCATTAAGTGCTTGATTAAGTTCTTCCTCGCTTGCAGGCATTAATTCTTTATTTCTACGGTATAAGATATAGACATTCTCAGAGCCCATTCTTTTGGCAGTTCTTGCCGAATCAATCGCCACATTCCCTCCGCCTATTATTATAGTAGTTCCTAAGTTAGAAATCTTTTTACCCTTATTGTAAGTTCTTAAGAATTCATCAGATTGGTATATTCCTGAAGTAGGTTTATCTGTTAATTTATATGTGCTCTGTTTTTCTGCTCCGAATTCCTAAGAAAATGTTGTTGTATCCTTGTTTTTTCAAACTATCTATAGTAATATCCTTTCCTAGTTCAATTCCTGTTTTAATCACAATTCCCAAGCATTCCAGTTTTTCTACTACTCTTTGAATGCTTTTCTTATCTAATCTAAAATCCGGTATTCCATACTCTAATATTCCACCACATTTGGTTTCTTTTTCAAATATTGTAACTTCTGCACCATTTTTCGCAAGCTCTGCAGCACATGCAATCCCAGCTGGCCCAGCTCCAATTACTGCAACCTTTTTGGTAGATTTCTTTTTAATTTTAGGAATATATTTAACACCGTTTTCATCAGCCCATTCATTTACAAATTTCTCTAAATAACTAATTTTAACAGGCTCACCTTTTATGCCTTTAACGCAACTTCCCATACACTGTGTATATACAGGGCAAACTGTACTACAAATTTCACTCAAAATATTATTCTCTTGTAAAATCTCATAAGCCTCGCCAAACTTGTTCTCTTTTACCATCTGAATAAACCCAGGAATATTGGTTCCTACTGGACACCCTTTACCTCTACACATTGGCACCCTGCAATTAAGACAGTTACCTGCTTGTTCCAAAACCTCATCCAAATTCTTCAACTCAAAAAACTCCCCTTGTCACATTTTTTCACACATATATTATATATGTTTTTATATGCAAAAATCAAGATATTTTGAAAAATATCTTGATTTAATTACTATAGTTATAAAGTTTTTTTTGAATTATATATTGCCATACATCTTTATTTATCCATTCCTCCACATCCTGATGGTTTCTAATCATTTTTCTTATCTGGCTAGAACTTATTTCTGTTTTGTTTCTTTCTAAAACTATGAATTTATAATTGTTTTTAAGATACTCATAATTTTTCCATGTTGGCATTTTTTCAAAATTGTCTGAGCCCATTATAAAAAATATGTCATTGTTAGCATATTTTTCATAAATCAACTTAAAGGTATCTGAAGCAAATAGATTGTTTGGGTGGCTACTTGCAAGGTCTTCAACTTCTAAGTTCTTATAGTCTTTGCATGCTAATTTAAGCATGTTATATCTATCACTTGCTTCAGCTAAATCCTTTTTAGGATAATAATTTCCCACTGGAACAAATACTACTTTATCAACCTTATTTTGTTCAATTAACATATTTGCCAAGTTTATATGAATATTGGTTGGTGGATTAAATGAACCACCAAAAAATCCTATTCTTTCACTACTCATAACATAAATTCCTTTGCCTTTTCTTTTAAATCTTCCAGTGTTCCTTCATTTTCAATTATAAAATCATAATCATAATTATACACATTTCCATCTGATGTATTGCTTGTAATTAGTGGTACTCGTGGATTCTTTATTAATAGAGTCTTTGCATTTAGAAGTTCTTTAATTTTTGCTATTTCATTAATTTCTCGTATGTGTACAAACAAATACTCTGAGTTGCTTTCTTTAAACTCTTTAAATCTTTTTTCAATATATCTAGTTGGAGCATCATTGTATTCTATGCTTAGTTGTTTTAAATCTACTAGCAATTTCCTGCTCTTCTCATCTTTTTCTCCATTCCACCCTACTAGAATGGATGCTGCTTCCTTTACTTTATCAACAGAAGAAATATTCATTACATTTTTGAATTCACTACAAAATTCAACAAATGTGTCTTTACCTGAACCACCTGTTCCATTTATTATTATAACTTTTTTATCCATAGTCTGTCCTTTCTAACTATATTAAAAGTGGAACAACAATAATTTGTCCCACTTTTAATTGTTTAAATTTTGTTCCAAAACCAATCTAAGCTGTTGTCAAGACTTTTCTTTTTATAGAATTTACTTGCAATGTCATCAACCCATAGATATGCAAAGAATGATACAAATATCATTATGCAATCAATAGAGATACATCTTATTAATATTCCATAGTAAATGTCATGCAATTGCTCAGTTAAATTAGCTAGTTGAATACTGTGCATTACTACTAACACTAAATATGCAAATAATGCTATTGCTGGGATGTAAGTTTTCTTAAGTTCTTTTCCTAAAAAGATTAGTAATACTGTAGCTAATGTAAGTAGTAAAAGTGTAAGTGGCTCTGAGATATTAACAACAAACATAATCCTTTTCCTCCTTTTCCTTTGTGGGTTTTATCCCTACTATTTAATTTAATTTAATTTTAATTAAATTGGCTAATTCTTTTGCTCTTTGAGAAATAATTTGCTCATCTTGACCTTCTATCATAACTCTTATAAGTGGTTCTGTTCCAGAAGGTCTAATAATTACCCTTCCATTATCTTTAAATTCTTTTTCAATACTTTGTATTTTTTCTTGAATTTCTTTATTTTCTAAATATAAAGTCTTTTTACTGTTTTCAACTTTTACATTAATTAATGTTTGTGGATATTTTGTAATTGTATTACATAATTCAGATGTCTTTATATTTTTTTCTAATAGAATTTGAATTAGCATAAGTGAAGTTAGTATTCCATCACCTGTTGGATTATAATCAAGCATTATAATGTGTCCTGATTGCTCTCCTCCAAGATTGTAATCATTTTTTAGCATTTCTTCTAGTACATATCTATCTCCAACTTTTGTCTGTTTTAAAGCAATATTATTACTGCTGCAGAATTTATTTAATCCTAAATTGCTCATTATTGTTGAAACTATTGTATCATTTTTTAATTTGCCTTTTTCTTTTAAGTATTTTCCTATTACAGCAAGTAGAATGTCTCCATCAATTTCATTTCCCTTTTCATCTATAGCTAAACATCTATCTCCATCTCCATCATAAGCAATTCCAAGAGACATATTGTTTTCTAAAACATATTGTTTTAAGCTTTCCAGATGGGTAGAACCACAGTTTTCGTTGATGTTTATGCCATCTGGGTTATTATTAATTATCTTATAATTAATTCCTAGTTTGGTAAATACTTTTTCTGCGACCTTATATGTTGCTCCATTGGCAACATCAAGAACCACTTTAAAGTCTTCATTAATTGTTTGTTCAATGTTTTCTTCAAAGTTTTTTCTTAATAGGTAAATATATTCATCAACTAAATCTTCTCTATATTCAGAAACCCCTATTTTGCTAGAGTGAGCTGTTAGTTTTTCAAAATCTCCTGATTCTAAAATTGTTTCTATTTCTTCTTCTATTTCATCAGGAATTTTCATTCCTTTATTACTAAAATATTTAATTCCATTAAACTCATATGTGTTGTGAGAAGCTGATATAACAACACTGGCATCGGCTTTTAGTTTTTTTGTTAGATAAGCTACTCCTGGTGTTGGTATAACTCCTAGTAATTTTACATTTGCTCCATAACTTAAGAATCCTGCTGTCATAGCACTTTCTATTAGTGTACCTGAAATTCTGGTATCTCTTCCAATTAAAATTGTTGGCGCATGGTCTGAGTGTTTAGATAGTACATATGCACCTGCTTTTGCTACTTTATATACTAATTCAGGAGTAAGTTCAGTATTGGCTATTCTCCTGATTCCATCTGTTCCAAAATACTTTCTCATTACTGTCTTTCCTTTCTCGTTTCAATGTAAGTTTTAATTTATAACTATTATATATTTTTTACTATATAAATTGCAATAGTTTTTTTAAAATTTATAAAAAAAGAATAAAAGATTTAAATAATAATCTTTTATTCTAAAAAATTTTGGGGTGATATTTAGTAATTTCTTGTTGTATGTTAGCATTATACTAGTAAAACATTAAAATTATATTAAAAATAAAAAATTATTATTTTATTGGCAGATAATTTTTTAAAATATCTGCCAAACTTTTTTATCGGCTTTTTTATTCTTCTTCAGGAGCACCTACTGGGCAAACCCCACTACATGTTCCGCATCCTATGCAAGCAGTTTTGTCTATAACATATGTAGTGTCACCTTGTGAAATACAAGATACTGGGCATTCTGCTGCACAAGCACCACAGCTTATACATTTGTCTGTTATTTTGTATGCCATTTTCATTCCCTCCTTTATATTTTGGGATAGTATATTATACAAGAGTTTTACTCTTGATTATACTCTAATTCTATGAGTTGTTTTTATCTTTTCTATCTAGTTCTTCCATTTTTTTAAGTTCTGCTAGTTCTTCTTTTGTTATATTATCTTGAGCCTTTTCAATGTTTTTTATTATCTTAATATCTTTTGCATTATATTTCTTGAAAAAGGTGTCATCTCCATCTTTGAATTTAACTTTGACAATTTCTCGCAATGTTTCTAGGCCACATACTTCACCTTGTCCATCTGCTGTTTTTACTATTGCCCCAATTTTAGGTAAGTGTTTTAGTTTTTCCTCATAAACATTTTGTTCATATTGCAAGCAACACATTAGTCTTCCACAATTTCCTGAAATCTTTGATGGGTTTAAAGATACATTTTGTTCTTTTGCCATTTTTATTGAAACTGTTTCAAAATTTCCTAAGAAAGAACAACAACATAATTCCCTTCCACATACGCCATTTCCGCCTATGCGTTTCACTTCATCTCTTACTCCAACTTGTCTAAGCTCAATTCTTGTTTTATAAATTGCAGCTAAATCTCTTACTAATTCTCTAAAATCTATCCTTCCATCTGCTGTGAAAAAGAACATAATTTTACTTTTATCAAACTTAAATTCCACATCCATTAACTTCATGTTTAAGCCATGTTCTTTTATTTTCTTTTCACAAATTTTAAATGCTTCCTTTTCTTGCTTTTTATTTTCTTCATTTTGTTTAGCATCTTTGTATGTGGCTACTCTAACTATTTTTTTTAAAGGTGCTACTATCTTCTCTTGTGGCAGCTGTCTATTAGCGATTGCCACCTCACCATACTCCATTCCCATTGATGTTTCAACTATTACATGTTCACCTGTTTTAACTTGTCTTCCATTAGGATCAAAAAAATATATTTTTCCTGCTTTTTTAAATCTAACACCTATTATATTTGCCATTATATTTGCATACTCCTCTCTATTGAAAACAATAGAAAATCTATTGTCATATCAAAATTAGCATTTCTTTTTAATCTTGCCTTTGTTTCCTCTACACTTTTAATACATTCTTGATAACTCAAGACTTTTTCTTTATTTTTAAGCATTTCCTTGTAAAATATAGTATTAATATAATCCAGCAAAGAGTATATTTCCTCTTTATACTGTATTAATTCTTCTTTTAAACTCAATATCTGAATCTCACTTTTTTCTTCTATATTCTTAAACTCATTATTGATCTTTTCATATATTTCTTTTTTATCTTTTACTTCAAGTGCTTTTTCTATACTACCTTCAAATATATCAAGCATACCTTCATCTATTTGCTCATTGTTTCTTTTAAAATACTCAATAATTTCATTATTAGATAGTGGTTGAAACATAAGTTTCATACACCTAGATTTAATTGTGTTTAATAGCATATTTTCATTACTTGTTATTAGCAATATTACTATATATTCTGGAGGTTCCTCGAGAGTTTTTAACAGGCTGTTTTGAGCCTCCTTTGTCATATTTTCACTGTTATTTATAATATATATTTTTTTGTAACTTTCTATTGGCTTTTCCAAAACGCTTTTTGTTAATTCCTTTATCTGCTCAGTTTTTATGCTTTCAGATTGTTCATCTATGATAATACAATCTGGATTATTAGAATTCTCAAAACTTGTGCATGATATGCAACTGTTGCATGGTTTTATAGTTTCATCTCTACATAAAATCGCTTTTGCAAATTCCTTTGCAAAAAGCAATTTACCTATACCCGATATTCCAGAAAAGATATAGCTATGTGGAATATTTTGTTTTTTCACCATGTTTTCCAATATTTTTTTATTTTCATTATTACCTATAATCTTATCAAACATATATTTAATCAATCTTTCCAAATTTATTTAATGGCCAAAATCTAAATGCTACTCTGCTCTCGATTTTGTTTATTGGAATACAACCAAAATCTCTACTATCTGTACTAGCTTCTCTATTGTCTCCCATAACAAATACACAGTTCTCTGGAACTGTTATGTCTGAAAAAGTTTTGCCATTTGTTTCTATTCCCTTTGCCAAATAATATTCTTCAACTTTTTTTCCATTTCTGTAAACTTTTCCATCTTCAATTTTTATTTTATCTCCTGCAACACCTATGATTCTTTTAATATAGCTTGTTTTATTTGTTTCCAAAACATAATATACAAATTTACCACCTAATGTTTTTGGAGTATAATTATATTCTGCAACAGGATTGTTAAAGTCAATATTTGAAAGAGATGGGTATGTAACACTTGGAGCTTCAAATGTTATTATGTCACCTATTTCATATTCGCCTTTTACTGTTCTAATCCATCTATTTAGCCATAATCGTTGGCCTTCTACTAAAGTATCTTTCATTGATGTTTGTTTTACAACTGTTGGAGTACCTATAAAATATTTTACTGCAATAGCTATTACTATTGCTATTACAATACAATAGGTCCATTCTAAAATATTTTTTACTTTTGGATTCATCATTTTTTCCTTCTTTCTTATGTTTCATTTTTTAAAACTGTTGGTATAGTAATTACAACCTCTGTGCCTTGGCCTACATTGCTCTTTATATCAATTCTTCCAGAGTTTTTATCTAGTATTTCTTTGGCAATTGATAATCCGAAGCCCTGTTCCACCCATTTTTCTTGTCCTAGCTTTGTCCACTCTATAAAATCTTTCAAATATTCTTTCTAGGTCTTTTTCTGGAATTCCAATTCCATTATCTATTATTTTGATATAAGCATCATTATACACAAAGCCAACATATATTTTTATTGTTCCACCTTCTTCAGTATATTTTATGCTGTTTGATAGAATGTTTAGTACAACTCTTTCTATACCATCTTTATCTGCATAAACCATTGGAACATTTGCTGTTACAAAGCACTCTACTTTTTGCTTTTTCTTATCAATTTCAATTTGTAGATTTTCCTGGCAAGATTTTACTAGTTCCCCTAAATTAAATTCTACTTTTTCCCATCTTGTTGCTTCATTGTCATATTTTGAAAGTGTTAGTAAATCGTTTACTAGTTTAGTCATTCGAACTGCTTCAGTGCTTATAACTTTTAAAAATTTTTCTTGCATTTCTGGGTCATACTCTGAGTTTGATAATGTTTCTGAATATCCCAAAATTGATGTCAAAGGAGTTTTTAATTCGTGTGATACATCAGCAATAAACTCTTTTCTCATATTGTCAAGTTTAACATGTTCTGTAATATCCTGAATTAATACTATTACTCCTGCTGGTCTGTCTAATTCATTTTTAAATGATGCAAAAAATATTTTTAGATATTTATCATTAATGTTTATTCTGGTTTCAGATGTTGTCCAATTTTCTAAATAAATAATCTTTTCTAAGTTAATATCTGAATCTATTTTTCCGAAAATTGATTCAAAGTTTTTGCTTGTTTCAGGTATTTCTAGTAATTTAATAGCAGCTGGGTTTATGTGCATTATGTTGCCTTCCAAGTCGAATGCAATTATACCATCATTCATATGTTGTAGTATTGTTTCAATTTGTTTTTTTTGCCTTGTTACCTCATTTAAGTTTTTCTTTAATCCTGCTGTCATGGCTTCAAAAGCATTAATTAAGCAATCTATTTCAGTATTTCTTTTTGATGTAGTAAATTGAACTTTTTGCTCTTCATTTTCAGTTATCTTTTCTGCACTTTTAATAAGTTTATATATAGGTTTTGTTATAATTTTTGATGTAAACCAAATTGTTACAGCAGAAATGATTATGAAAGATACTATCATTGCAATAATAATTAATATGTTTTCATTTATCATCTTTTCAGATATATTGGTTGCTTTCATTGTCTGTATAGAAAAAGTACCATAACCAATTAACATTAAAATTGCCAAAATCATAATTATAAGAATTATTCTAACTTGTACACTTTTAAACATTATTTTGCAGTATTCCTTTCTCATTCTTCTGATTGTTCTGTTCTTATGTAATAGCCAATACCTCTTTTTGTTGCAAGAATCTTTGGTGTTGAAGCATCTTTTTCTATTTTACCTCTTATTCTTCTTACTGTAACATCTACTGTTCTTATATCTCCATAATATTCATAGCCCCAAACTACTTCTAGTAATTTTTCTCTAGTTACCACTTGTCCATTTTGGAGTGCTAAATATTTTAGAACTTCAAATTCCCTTATTGTTAAATCTATAGTTTTATTACCAATTTTTGCTTCTATCTTTTCTAAGTCTAGTGTCAAATCTCCAACTTTGATTATTTTGTTTTTGTCTGTCGTTTTTAAACGCTGTGAAGTTGAAACAAATTCTGTTTTTACTTCAGATTTTCTTAAATTTGCTTTTATTCTTGCCATTAGTTCCCTTACGCTAAATGGTTTAGTAATATAATCATCTGCACCTAGTTCTAATCCTAGTATTTTATCTATTTCTTCATCTTTGGCTGTAAGCATAAGAATTGGAACATTTAATTTACTTTTTATTTTTTTGCAAACAGTTAGTCCATCCATTTTGGGTAGCATAATGTCTAGTAGAATTAAATCAGGTTTAGATTTTAATGCTATGTCTACTGCTGCAATTCCATCATTTGCTTCTAAAGTATTATATCCCTCTTTTTTCAAATTATATACTAATATGTCGACGATAGGTTGTTCATCATCAACTATTAAAATTGTCTTTTGATTTTCATTTTCTACTCTTTCCATAAGGTTCCTCCTCCTACGAAAAAAATACCATAATAATTCAAATTTTTTCTATACTAATTTATATCATATATCTTGAATTTATACAAGTTATTTTACGAATTTTCCCAAAAAAGTGGTGCTTTTATGGAAGCACCACTTTTAAAAATATGTGTCTAAACAAAATGGCAGGGGTAGAAGGATTCGAACCCTCACAAGCGGTTTTGGAGACCGATGTGCTACCATTGACACTATACCCCTATTTGTAATACCTAATTATATTATCATAAAATAGAAAAATATGCAATAGTTATTTGCACATTTTTTCTATTTTTTATTCCGATGTATTTACAACATACTCCATTATTCTTTCTTTTCCATTTATGGAAACTTCAAGTTTTAAAATTTGTTTTGTAGTTTTTTCTTCAACTGTTGCATTAAATAATGTTACATTATCTATTACCTCTATATTATCATTTAAGTAAACTGCTAATTCACTAGAATCATATGTATAAGTATTTCCATTTGTAAAAACTATTTTTTGAGTTGTTGTTTCATCTATATTAATACTATTTCCACTTGTTTTAGTTTCTTCTAACATCTGTAGGTTGATTTTATCAAATTTACTATCCTGTATGGTTTTTGTATCTATATCACTAAGGTTTCTTCTAAAATGTATAGAAAGAGAGGTTAAAACCGCTAGTATTGTTATTGTTAAAATTACATACCCCATTAAAGATACTAATGTTATTCCTTTATTATTATTCACTTGTAGTTCCTCCTTTGTTTTTATTATCTGTAAAAATAATATCATTATCATAAAAAAAAGTCAATATTTTTTAATTTTTTTTCAAAAACTTGTCAATGATTTTTGAAAATGTCCCAAAAATTTTTAAACATAAGCCCTAAAAATT
>USHY01000011.1 GCA_900554635.1 uncultured Clostridium sp.
TTTTAATTTTTTAATAGATTGAGTAGTGATAAAGGCACGATCATCTTTATCATTGAACTTCCTATTGGCATTAGAAACAAGGCCAGCATCAGTGCAAACTAAGCACCATCAATGCTTATATCGATTTTATATTCAATTAACTGTCAAATTCCTGTAACATAAATGTAATGAAAATGTAATATTTGATAGAAATATTGCTGAAACCCTACAGTTCCAACGAAAAGCAAAAATCGACATAAAACAATTATTTTTGACAACCCAAAAAAATAATGATATAATCCGCTCAAATGATTAGAGAGGATGTGGGAAGCATATGATTTGCCAAAACGATATCTCAAACATTAAAACAGAATTAGGCGAAAACATAGGACAAAAGGTTATTATAAGAGGAGCTATGGGAAGAAAGAAATATTTCGAAGAGGAAGCAACAATACAAAGTGTTTATCCAAACATCTTCATTTTGAAAAACTGCAAAAGAGAAACAAATGCAAGTTATAGATATACCGATATCCTTACAAATGAATTACAAATATCAATATTTAATGGAAAAGAATATTTCCCATTAACACCAGTAGAATCAAAAATAAAGTTTTAAAAAATTCCTAAGTTTTAGGAATTTTTTTTGTTCCTCTTAATATAATGTAATAATTAAGGGAGGGAATTGTATGGTAGTAGAAACAACTAAAAATCAAATTATTTTAAATCAAAAAGTAGGACAAAAAAAGGAAAACAGGCAAGTTGAGACCGATTGTATAGTAAACGATGTGAAACCGGATGTGCTTAATGTAATAAGTACAAATGGTGTGGTTAATATCTATAAAAAAGATGTAATGGATGGTAAAATTAGAATTGATGGAGCAATAAATACATATATTATTTATTTGGCAGATGATAATGAATCTACAATAAGAAGTTTGAACACAAGCCTAGATTTTACTGAAATCATTGATATGGATAATGCAAAAGAAAACATGGATTCTAAAATTGAAATAACAGTAAAGAATTTTGACACTAAGATAATTAACGGAAGAAAATTAAATATAAAAGCTAATTTAGATATTTCTGTTGCAATTTATTCAAATGAAGCTTGTGATGTAATAACAGGAGTTTCAAATGCAGAAAATTTTCAAATTCTAAATAGCACGCAAAAAATAACATCTTTAGTAGGTAAAGGAAGCAATAAAGTAAGTGCAAAAGACACTATTGCAATAGATACAGCAGATGAATTAGCAGAAATAATGAATGTAAATATTGATATAGTAGATGAGGAAATTAAAATTAGCTACAACAAAGTTCTATCTAAGGCAGATGCTAGAATTGAAATAATGTATTTAACTGAGGATAACAGAATAAATACTGCAAGTACTAAAATTCCAATAATGGGATTTGTTGATATACAGAATATAAATGAAAATTGTGATTGTGAAGTACAAAACTGCTTAAGCAATCTAGTTGTAAAACCAGACAGCACAGAACATTCAATCTCTGTAGATGCAGAAATAGAAGTGATCTGTGCAGCATATGAAACAAAGCAAATAGATGTAATAGAAGATTTGTATAGCATAACATCTGATATAGAATTTGAAAAAAAGGAAATAAATTCAATAACAGATAGGAATAAAATAAATGGTTTACACACTTTAAATGAAAACATTAGAATTCCAGAACTAACAGGTAGAGTATTAGATATTCAAACAAAACCAACAATTAATAGTGCACAAATCAGAAACGGAAAAGTAATCTATGAAGGAAACTTAAACTTAACAATATTATTTGAACAAGGAAATGGAATAAATGCACGAAATGTGGATTTGCCATTTAGCCATGAGGTTTTATCAGATAAGATTGATGAAAATTCAAATATAGACACTGTAGTAAAAATTAAACAGAATGATTTCATTGTAAAAGATGGAGTAATAGAAGTAGCAGTTGGCATAGAGTTTAACATTTCAGAACAGAAAAGTCAAAAAGTGAATATGATTGAGGGAATAAGCTTAGAGGAAAGCAAAGAATGTTGCAACTACAGTATGGTAATATACTTTGTAAAACCAGGTGATACACTTTGGAAAATAGCAAAGATGTTTAAGAGCACAGTAGAAGATATTGCAAGACTAAATAATATAGAAGATGTAAATAAGCTAACAGTAGGTCAACAATTATATATTCCTAGATTTTGCAAGAGTAGAGTTACTTCATAAGAATGGATAAAATTTATTCAAGAAGAAAGCTGAAGTTGCCTTCTTTAAAAGTAAGTAAAATAGATAAGATAATAACAAGAAAAATATACTTTTCTATTATAATGCTTATAATATCTACATTAACAGGGTATAAGCTACTAAAATCAATAGATCCAATATTTGAGGGGCTTTGCACAGCTAAAGCACAGAGTATTGCAACAGATATTACAAACAGAAAGTCAAGTGAAGTGCTAGCTAGATATAATTATAAAGATACAGTTCAAATAATAGAATCAGAAGATAAGAAAAATAGCATACTAAAAACCGATATTGTAACATTAAATCAAATAGTTTCAGATATAGCAATAGAAATACAAAAAGAACTAAACGAAACAGGAAAACAAGCAATACAAATACCACTAGGGGCCCTAACAGGAACAAAATATTTATCAGCCACACGGCCCCAACATAAAAATAAAAATTCTACCAGCAGGAGACATTGCAACAGATATAAAAACAGAATTCAAATCAGCAGGAATAAACCAAACGGTATATAGAATTTATTTGGATATAGAATGCAATGTATCAATACTAACTAACTATAAATCCATAGAAAAAACAATAAAAAATCAGGTACTCCTAGTCGAAACAGTAGTAGTAGGAAATGTCCCTGAAACATATTTGCAGTTGGAAAATAAGTGAGACATTACAAAAATATTACAATTATATTACATTTTTGTGACATTGGCAAAAAGTATTGATAATTGTAATTTTTTTGTGTAAAATAAAATTAATTATAATCTTGAGAAAAGGGGATAAAAATATGAAGAGTAACAAAGGAATAACACTTATAGCACTTATTATTACGATTATTATAATGTTGATTCTAGTGGGAGTAGTTACAAATATAGTAATAAAAACAAAACTTTTTGAAGTAGCAAAAGATGCAACAACTAGGTGGAATAGTGCTCAAATGAATGAGAGTAAGAGTATAGATGAAGTTGATAAGTTGATTGATGAAATAGTGTACAATAAAGTAGAACCAACAGAAATGTATGCAGCTCTATATTCAGATGGAACATTAGTATTTTATAAAAACTCAGAAAACATTTTAAACGAAAGAAATGGAGCAACTCTTGTAAAACAAACAGAAAACATATCAGACACTCGAGAATTATCAGATGCTGAACAAAAAGCATTACTTTTTTGGGCAGGAGATCAAGAACAAGCTGGACAAATAACATCAGTAGTAATTGCTGAAGAAATTGCACCTATAAGTGCAAAAAGATTATTTATGAATTTAAAAAACATTAAAAGCATTACAGGATTAAACAAATTAAATACATGTAATGTAACTTCAATGTATTTGATGTTTGGCAATTGTTCAAGCTTAGAAAAACTAAACATTTCAAATTTTAATACAGAAAATGTAACCTCGATGCAAGGAATGTTTCAGCAGTGCTCTAAAATCGAAAGTCTTGATGTATCAAAATTCAATACAAAAAACACAACTGCAATGGATTATATGTTCAAAAATTGTAGTAACTTGAAACAATTAGATGTTAGTAATTGGAATACCGAAAATGTTACAAATATGAAATTCATGTTCGCAAATTGCTCTAGCCTTGAGAAATTAGATCTTAGCAATTGGAATACTGGTAAAGTAGAAGACATGTCGTGGATTTTTGCAGGGGATGATGGTGGAAATCCTAAAAATACTATGATTTTAAAGCAAATAATAGGCATTGAAGACTTAGATGTAAGTAATGTAAAAAGTATGGACAGAATGTTTAGGCATTGCCATGAATTAACATCATTAGATTTACATAAATGGAATGTGAGCAATGTTGAGATTATGAGACAATTGTTTAATAGTTGTACGAGCCTAAGTGAATTAAACATTGAAAACTGGGACATGGGAAATGTAACCAATACACAATATATGTTCAACAATTGCCCTAAGCTAAATTCAACAATTACACTTAGTGTAGATAGCACTAAACTAACAACATATGGAGGCACATTTAATTATACTGCAACAGGAAGTGGTTGTTTAGTAACAGTAAACTACACATCAAGTGCTGCAGAAATAATAGATAATATAATTGCAACAAAAACTGGAAATGTGCAAAAAGGCACACAGGTATCAAATTAAGGTTTAACTTAAAAACTTTTCTTTCAAAATCCTTGTAAAAAATCATAAAAACTTGTATAATAGTTATATATGATTTTTAGGAGGAGTTTTATGAAGGAGAAGTTTTTGAAATTTTTTGGAGTTATTAGGGGATTTTGTTTAGCTAATAGGAAAATCGTACTTAGAGGCGTTGCAGTTTTAGTTGTTTTGGTTGCGATTTTTGTGATTGGAAGTTGCTTTAAAGGAACTGAGTATGGAACTTCTGCGGGTAATTGCTATAATCAAGGTTTGGCTGTGGAGAATGGCAAAAACATTTTTTATATTTCAGTTGATGATAATGAAGTAGTTGGAATTAATAAGGTAAAGAATAATGGAAAAGGTGTTCAAAAGGTTGCTGATGGAAATGTAAGATATTTGAATGTCGCTGGAAGTTATATTTATTGCTTGGAATATGATGAGGAAAATAGTTCTAAATGCAACTTAGTTAAGATTAAAACAAATGGAAAGAGCAAAGAAATATTAGCAAGAGATATTGATGAAGCACAAGTTATGGTGGCAGATAAGTTTGTATATTATTTCAAAGATGGGAATTTTTATAGAGCTAAATTAGATGGAACAGAGAAAACTAAAATTTCAGATAAAAAGATTTCATATTATCAAATAAAAGATAATTGGATTTATTACATATTCAAAAAAGACAATGCACAATATATAGCAAAAATGAAAACTAATGGAGAAAAAAATGAAAGAATATCTAAAGCAGATGATGACAAAAACTATGAAACTCTATATGTAAAAGGAAATAAAATATATTATATTACATCAAAAGCAAATGATAGTTACGATTATGAATATTATCTATTTAAAATGAATAAAAAAGGTGAAAAAATAAAACAAATATGTAAGATGGATTCAAACATTATGGATATTAATATGCAGGATGATGTGATTTATTATACAGAAACAGAGGATTTCAACAATTATAAAATAAAATCAATAAAATACAATGGAACAGATAGAAAAGTTATTAAGAAACTAACCACATCAACAAGCATAAATATTACAGATGATTGGATAATTTTCATAGGAACAAATGAAGATACAGATATAGTAGTAAAAATGATAAACAAAAAAGGTGAAAAAGAAAGAAACATATAATTTAAGGAGGCACCCAAGGATGCAGATAGAATATAAAGGAATAATACTAGATGTGAAAGCCGGAGTGGCAGTAAACGACTTGCTAAAAGATGAAATTCAAAAAGCAAAATGCAAAATAATTGCATGTAAATTTAACAATGAAATAAAAAGTTTAAACTATAAAATAGAAAAAAATGGAAAGCTAGAATTAATAGACCTACGCCATAAAGATGGAATGAGAATATATAGAAGAGGGCTTGTTTACTTAATAAGCAAAGCCTTCAGTGAAGTGTACCCAGGCACACTTATAACAATACAATACCAATTATCTAATGCAATGTTTTGCACCACAGATAACTTGGCAATTACAGATGAAGTAATAGTAAATGTTAATAAAAGGGTACAAGAAATTATAAATCAGAATCTACCAATAGAAAAAAGATTTATGACAAAAGAACAAGCAAAAGAATTTTATGAGAAAGAAAAAACACTAAAAGGAAAATTACAACTAGACTTAGCAGAAAAAAAAGAAGTAACACTATACTACTGTGAAAACTACTTCAACTACTTCTATGGAGTGTTACCAATAACAACAGGATTTGTTGAGAGCTATGAAATATCAAAATACAACAATGGCTTTATTATAAGGTATCCAAGTAAAGAAAATCCGTATGAGCTTACAGAATTTAAGGATACACCAAAATTATTTAAAACACTTGAAGAATACTCTGAACTTCATAAAATACTAAATATAAACACACTATACAAGCTAAACAGAATAATTGAAGAAAACAAAATAGAAGAATATATATTATTAGATGAAGCTTTGCATGAAAAGAAAATAGCAGCAATAGCAGATAACATAGCAAAAAATAAAAATGTAAAATTAGTTGCAATAGCTGGCCCATCATCATCAGGAAAAACAACATTTGCAAAACGACTAGGTTTACAATTGAAAATAAATGGACTAAAAACAGTTACTATTTCAGTAGATAATTACTTTGTAGAAAGAGAACAAACACCACTTGATGAAAACGGAAAATACAATTTTGAAAGCATAGATGCAGTCGATACAAAACTATTAAATTCCGATATACTAAAACTCCTAAACGGAGAAGAAATTGAAGCACCTACATTTAATTTTCACACAGGACACAAAGAGTATAAAGGAAATAAAATGAAAGTAGCTCCAGATGAAATACTAGTTATGGAGGGGATTCATTGCTTAAACGACAATTTAACATATCTGATTCCAAAAGAGCAAAAATTTAAAATATATATAAGTGCACTAACTGTTCTAAATATAGATTACTATAATAGAATATCAACAACGGATACAAGGCTAATTAGGAGAATAGTAAGAGACCATCAATTTAGAGGATATAATGCGACACACACACTAGAAATGTGGCCATCTGTAAATAAAGGTGAAGTACAAAATATTTTCGCATTCCAAGAAGAAGCAGATGTAATGTTCAATTCATCTTTGATATATGAATTAAGTGTTCTTAAAAAATATGCAGTGCCATTACTAAAAGAAATAGATATTTCATCACCACTTTATTCAGAAGCAAAAAGACTAATATCAATGCTAAGTTACTTTAAAGATATACCAGATAGTGCAGTACCAACACACTCACTATTGAGAGAATTTATAGGAGGAAGTATATTTAAAGAATGAAAAGCTTATTTACGGAAATTGATGAAGAATTTGTTTGTGAAAACTGTGGAAACAAAGTACCAAAACTTGGCTATTCATGTAGAAATCATTGTAACAAATGCCTATATTCAAAACATGTTGATATAAATCCAGGAGACCGAGCAGAAACATGCCAAGGTCTCCTAGAACCAATAGGGATAGAAATTAGCCCTAAAAAGGGGTATGTTATAATATACAGATGCCAAAAATGTGGAGCAATACGAAAAAATAAGGCAGCTAAAGATGATAATTTAGAATTAATAATAAAATTAAGTGCAAATGGAGAAAGGTAATGAATGTATTAAAAGAAACAAAGTTTATAATGGACAAATATCATATAACTGCAAATAAAAACCTAGGGCAAAATTTTTTGATAGATGATGAAGCAGTTTCTGGAATAGTAGAAGCAGCAAAAGTTTCTAAAGAAGACTTGATAATTGAAATAGGCCCAGGACTTGGAACTTTAACCAAGGAACTATTAGAAAAAGCTGGAAAAGTTGTATGTATAGAATTAGATAAAAGAATGATAGAAATACTAAATGATAGATTTTCTATGTATAATAACTTCGAAATTATAAATGATGATGTTTTGAAAGTAGACCTACGAGAACTAATACAAAAAGAAAATATGCCTCATACAAAAATAGTTGCAAACTTACCATACTATATAACAACACCAATAATAATGAAATTATTAGAAGACAGGCTAGACATTGAAAGAATAACTGTAATGATACAAAAAGAGGTAGCAGACAGATTAGTAACTGAACCGGGAATTGGAGATACAGGGGCAATAACATATGCAATACATTATTTTACAAAACCAAGAAAAGTATTAGATGTTCCGAATACAAGTTTTATTCCAGCGCCAAAGGTTAATTCAACAGTAATAACTTTAGAAGTTTTAAAAGAACCAAGTGTAGAAACAATCGATGAAGAAAAGCTGTTTGAAGTAATAAAAATTGCCTTTATGCAAAAAAGAAAAACATTACTAAATGCACTAAGTAATAGTGGCAAATTTGGAACAAAAGACAATATAGCAAAAATACTGCTAAACTTAGGAGTGGATACAAAAATAAGACCAGAAAAATTAACTCTTGAGCAGTTTGCAAAAATTTCACAAAATATATAGAGGAGGACAAAATGCTAGAAGTTTTAGAAGATACAATTATAGATAGCTTAAAGTTAATACCATTTTTGTTTATAACATACATAATAATGGAACTTATTGAGCATAAAGCAAGTAAAAAAACCGAAAAGATAATCAAAAAATCAGGAAGACTAGGACCAATTGTAGGAAGCTTATTAGGCGTTATTCCACAATGTGGTTTTTCAGCAGTTGCTGCAAATTTTTATGCAGGGAAAATAATAACTAGAGGAACTTTGATTGCAATATTTTTATCAACATCAGATGAAATGCTTCCAGTTCTAATCTCAGAAGGAACAAATATTGGTTTAATTCTTCAAATACTTGCAATAAAAGTTATTATTGGAATGGGACTTGGAATTTGTATAGATTTACTAGAAAGAAAGCAAGAGAAAGATGAAGAAAAAACTCATATACATCAAATCTGTGAAGATGAAAATTGCCATTGTGATGAAGAGGGAATTGTAAAATCTTCAATAAAACATACTCTTCAAATATTTGCATACATTTTAGTAATAAGCTTAATCATAAATTTTATTATATATGGAATTGGAGAAGAAAAAATTGCCAATTTGGTTGTTGATGTGCCAATTGTAGGAACTTTAATTTCTGCATTAATTGGAATTATTCCAAATTGTGCAAGCTCAATAATTTTAACAGAATTATTCCTTGGAAAAATAATAACAATGGGACAAATGATAGCAGGATTATTAGTAAATTCTGGCATAGGAATTCTTGTCTTGTTTAAAGTAAACAAAAATGTGAAGGAAAACTTAAAAATTTTAGGAATACTTTATATTATAGGAATAACATCAGGAATATTGTTAGACTTAATAGCATAGGAGTTGTATTATTTCATGAAAAAAATTTATTTTATACTTACAGATGCAGGAACCATTTTAGGTAAAATAATAAAATTAAAAACTGGAAGAAAATATACTCATGTTTCAATTTCACTTGATGAAAATCTGAATGAAATGTATTCATTTTCTCGAATAAAACCGTATAATTGCTTCATAGGGGGATTTGTTCATGAAAGACCAAATTGTGGTTCTTATAAGAGATTTAAAAAATAGGTTTGGCTTATATACTTTTCAATAAAAAAATACATAGGAAAAACCACTTTTATTGTGCAGAATTTTTAAAACATGTATTGCAAAATGCAAACATAAGAGTGAACTTGCCAGAAATACCAAGACCAGAAAATTTTGAAGACTTGAAGTATGCAAAACCGATATATAGAGGACTTTTGAACAACTATAGAGCAAAAAGGTTAAACTATATTTAAAACAAATAAAGGAATGATTTTTAATGGATAGATTTGAATCAACCAAAAGGGCTAGCATTTTTGGAATAATAGGAAATGTTTTTTTACTGATAATTAAGGCAGTTGTTGGAATAGTTACCAAAAGCCAAGCGATGATTGCAGACAGCGTAAATAGTGCTGGAGATATTTTTTCATCACTTATGACTTTTATTGGAAACAAAATAGCTAGTAAACCAAAAGATGATGACCACAATTTGGGACATGGAAAAGCTGAATATATATTTTCAATGCTAGTTAGTATATCAATGGTTTTGGTCGCCATAAAACTGCTCGAAAGCTCTGTAAAAGCATTATTAAAGCCTGAAGGATATTTATTCTCCATATGGCTTGTTATAGTCTGTATTGTAACAATTGGTATAAAATTAACATTATATGCTTACACACATTCTTTGGCAAAAAAACACAATAATATTTTACTTGAAGCAAATGCAAAAGACCATATAAATGATTGCTTTGTAACAACATTCAACCTTATAGCATCTCTTTTAAGCTTAGCAGGAATATTGTGGTTTGATGGTGTAGTAGGTATTGGAATTTCAATTTGGATATTATGGACAGGTATTCAAATTTTTATTGATAGTTATAATGTTTTAATGGATAAATCAATAAGTGAAGAAAACAAGCAAAAAGTACTTGATATAATAAAAACACACAAAGAAATAAAAAGAGTAGAACACTTTAATGCAACACCAGTTGGATATAAATATCAAATATCATTTACCATTTATATAGATGGAGATTTAACAACATTTGAAAGCCATGAAATAGCTAATAAATTAGAAAAAGAGATAGACAAATTAGATGAAATATATTTAACAGTAATACATGTGAATCCAATCAAAATAGAAAAAGGAGAGGACAGTAGTGAAAAACAAGAAAATATATGAAGCAATAGTAATTATTGTAATATCTTTTATATGTGGAATAATATTATTTTATCAAACTCAAAAAGTAGGTTTTCATGAAGATGAAGCATATTCAATAGCATCATCTGTAAACCCAACCAATGGACTTATGGTAGCATATGATAATGGAACAATAAATTCAGAATCAATACCAATTTGGCTAACTAGAGAATATGTTACAGAATACATGACATTGCAACCTAAGAACTTTTTGAATTTTAAGTCTATATATGTGAACCAAGCTTACGACAATCATCCACCATTTTTTTATACTATGGTACATTGTGCAAGCATTCTATTAGGAGGAAAATTTAGCACATATACAGTATTTATAGTTAATATAATTGGATTTATTGGAAGTTTAATAGTAATCAAAAAGATTTGCAAAGAATTAGAAAAAGAGAATCTATTTATTCCAATTATAATTTTTTATGGACTTTCCATGGGAACTATATCTATGGTAATATATCAAAGAATGTATATGCTACTGACATTTTTTATATTGCTATATTATTATTTAAGTATTCAATTTTATAAAAATGATTTTAAAATTAGCACTAAATTTTCAATAGAACTTGGAATTGTAACTGTTTTAGGATTCTTAACACAGTATTATTTTGCAGTTTATGCTTTATTTATATTTGCCATAATAATAATAAAGCTTTTGAGAGAAAAAAAATTTAAAACAGCACTAACATATTTTTTGCTACATATTGGATATGCAGTAATTGGAATATTAATATTTATTCCATCAATTAACCATTTATTACATTCAGATAGAGGCTTAAGCAATTTGGCAAATGGTGAGTATTTAAAGCATTTTGCAACTTATATAAAACACTATTTGTATGCTTTTACAATTAGCACAAAAATAGCAATACCAGTTGCATTAGTTGTTCTTGCAGGAA
Source organism: uncultured Clostridium sp. (assembly GCA_900554635.1). Lineage (GTDB taxonomy): Bacteria > Bacillota > Clostridia > TANB77 > CAG-508 > UMGS1781. Next base: position 11,435 of record USHY01000011.1, read on the forward strand.
TAATATATGCAATTTATAAAAGCAAAGATAAATTTATCATGTTACTAACAATAATCCCAATACCAATATTCTTTGCTTTCACAGTAAAAATGACATCATTCCAAGAATTAAGATACATAATGCCAATAATACCATTTACTGCATTAGCAATATATTTGAGCCTGGATGAAATTTTAAAGTTTAAATATAAAAACATTTGCCTAATAATAATGAGTATAATACTTGTATCAATAGGCCTAGTCTTTTCAAAACCGAAATTTTTATTTGAAGAATACACAAAATCATTAGAAATAGCTCAAAACAACAAGGAAAAATCATTTGTATATATTTACGACAACTTCTTCAACCACATGCAAAGCGTACCAGAAATGATGATATACAAAAAGACTTTAATAATAAACTATAATAGAGATGAACTAAAATATGTCCTAGAAGATGCAACATTAAATTCAGAGGATTCATATATATTGTTAATAAAAAGCTATATGGATAATGAAAAAATAATAGAAGAAATAAAAACACAAAGCGAATTTAAAAACATAAAACAGCTTTATAATAGCGGAGTTTCATCAGAAATGATAAGTAATAATATTTATTTAGTATCAAAATAGAAAAAATTACTATAAAAACCTACACAAATAAACAAAAATGTGGTAAAATAGTTATGCAAAAGATATATGGATAAAATCCATAGTAATATATAATAAATTAAAAGGGGGAAAAAACATGTCAGGACATTCAAAATGGCATAATATTCAAGCAAAAAAAGGAAAAGCAGATGCAGCTAGAGGAAAAATATTCACAAAACTAGGAAGAGAATTATTAATGGCAGTAAAACAAGGAGGCCCAGACCCTGTTGGAAATTCTAAGTTAAAAGATGTAATTGCAAAATGTAAAGCAAATAATATGCCAAATGATACAATAAATAATGCAATAAAAAAAGCAGCTGGAGCAGGAAATTCAGAAAACTATGAAGAAATTACATATGAAGGATATGGACCAAATGGAGTTGCAATGATAGTAAATGCTTCTACAGACAATAAAAACAGAACTGCAGCTGATGTAAGACATGTATTTGATAAATTTGGAGGAAATCTTGGAACATCAGGTTGCGTATCATATATGTTTGAAAGAAAAGGTGTTATAGTTGTTGAAAAAGCTGAATGTAAATTAAATGAAGATGATTTAATGATGTTAGCTTTAGATAATGGAGCAGAAAATATGGAATCAGAAGATGAGGTATATGAAATCACATCATCTCCAGAGGATTTTTCTAAACTTAGCCAAGCATTAGAAGAAAATGGTGTATCTTTCTTAGAAGCAGATGTAAAAATGATACCAAATAGTTATATTTCATTAGATGCTGATGGAGTAAGAAGAATGGAATTGATTCTTGAAAAACTAGATGAACTAGATGATGTAATAGATGTATATCATAACTGGGAAGAATAAAATTAAAAGAACGGCTTTAAAACCGTTCTTTAACTAGTAATTAATTTTTGTGTATAATCTAAATTAGCATTTGATGCAGTTTTATATTCTAAAGTATAGATATTTGTTGCAAGTATATCTTTTTGAAGAATTGACTTCAAAATCTTCATATTCGAATTATTCTTAGAATTTTCCATAAATTGTTTTACAGAAGTTATAACATTAATCTTCTTATTACGACTAAGCTCAGAAAGTAGATTCTTGCCATTATTGCTAACACCTAAAACACGAGTATAAGGTATAACCTTTTGAGAATTAGTATAGTCAAGTTTTGTTATATCTAAAAGTGCATACAATAATATTCTATTTATGCGTGTCAAAGTATAGCGCTTTGACTTAATCATGAACATTAAATTTTCCAAATCATTGCAAGTATTTGCAGCCTCTTTAATTTTATATTCTAGCCCTTCAGAAACATCAGGCAAATTAGCTATTTGTTCTATTGACATCATTCGTAATTTATAAATAATTTCCTTTTCAAACTGCGCAAGGCTAAGCACAAATCTTCCACTTCCAAGTTCATTTTTTAGAATAGAATAAGAAGAAATAGGCATTAAATGCTTTACACTTTGTTTATTCAAAAGCATATCTCGAATGGCTGTAGCACTAGCAATATTATTTGAAGCAATCAAACTATTATATTCACTACCTACACGCTTTATTGTAATAGGAGTAATATTGTTACCAGTTTGTATAATCTGTTTTAGATATTCAATGCCTAAAATATTATTAGAACCTGAAAGCACACTAGCAGAATTTCTAATATCGTTTATATACAAAAGCAAAGCATTTTCACGGGCCTTTGGAAATGATAAGCCTTTTGCAAGTTCATGGTTAAGCATTGTAACATATTCGGGAGGTTCTTTAAGCAAAATTTCTGCGAATTTCTTTAGGGTAGCAACATCACCACATTCACTTCCGAAAGAAAGAAATGTGTTACAACCCAAACTATTTAAAATTTTAACTGCTCCGACTTGCAAAATTTTCAGCACTTGAAATAGCATAAATAGTTGGAAGTTCAACAACCATATCAGCGCCAGCTTTAAGAGCCATATCAGTTCGAGCCCATTTACTAATAAGTGCAGTATTTCCGCGTTCAACGAAATTACCACTCATAATGCAAACAACATAATCAGGCTTTACAACTTTAATAGATTCATTTAATTGATACAAATGTCCATTATGAAATGGGTTGTATTCACAAACTACTGCTAAAATTTTGCTCATTAATTTCTCCTTATATATTGATTTTTTAATCACTTTATTGATATAATATCACAAGATTATAAAAAACACAATAACTTTGGAGGAATTATGGAAAAAGTAATAATATATACAGATGGAGCCTGTTCAGGAAACCCAGGACCTCGGAGGATGGGGCACAATACTAATGCACAAAGATATTAAAAAAGAGATTAATGGCTACATGCCAAACACTACCAACAATATAATGGAAATTACAGCAGTAATAGAGGGCTTAAAAATGCTAAAATATGAGTGTGAGGTTGAAATATACAGCGATAGTGCTTATGTGGTAAATGCCTTTAACAATCACTGGATTGATGGCTGGATGAAAAAAAACTGGATAAATTCAAATCATGAACCAGTAAAAAACAAAGAACTATGGCAGGAATTATATGATTTAACAAAAAAACATAAAGTTAAATTCATTAAAGTAAAAGGTCATAGTGACAATGAATTTAACAATAGATGTGATGAACTAGCACGCCAAGCAATAAAGGATAACAATTAAAAGGAGAGAAAATAAATGTACGAAATATTTGCAGATTTACATATACACATAGGAAGAAGTGAAAATAACAAACCAATAAAAATAACAGCAGCAAGGTCATTAAACTTTGCAAACATAGCAAAAGAATGTGCTGACAGGAAAGGAATAAACATAGCAGGAATAATAGATTCAGCCTCACCTTATGTAATTGAGGATATAGAAAATTTCTTGAAAACCGGTGAAGCTTATGAGATAAAAGATGGAGGAATTATATACAAGGATAAAGTTTGTATAATTCTAGGAAGTGAAATTGAAACTTCTGAGAAAGGACTAAATGGACACACAGGAAGTGCTCACAATTTGTGTTATTTCCCATATTTAAGCGATATAAAGGGATTCTCAAATGAAATGAGTCATCACATTAAAAATATAACACTAAGCTCTCAAAGAGCAGATATATCAGCGTATGAGCTAATAGATATAGTAGAAAAATATAATGGAATATTAATTCCAGCACATTGTTTTACTCCTCACAAAAGCTTTTACGGAAACTGCACAGATAGATTAGAAAAAGTATTTAGAGAAAAATATAGCAAAGTTCCAGCAATTGAACTTGGTTTAAGTGCTGATACAAACCTTGCAGACCATATATCAGAACTAGAAAACAAAACATTTTTAACTAATTCTGATGCGCATTCACTTCCTAAAATTGCAAGAGAATATAACAAAATACTAGTTGAAGATATTAGCTTTAAGGAATTCCTAAAAGCACTTAAAAATGAAGATGGAAGAAAAATAATAACAAACTATGGACTAGACCCAAAGCTTGGAAAATACCATAGAACATACTGCGAAGTATGCCAAAAAAATATTCCAGGAGAGGCACCGGTTATAAAGTGTGATACATGCGATAGTAGAAATATCACAATGGGTGTGTATGATAGAATACAAATTATAAAAGACAAAGAAATAAGCAAAAGCCCAGCAAATAGACCTGAATATGTATATCAAATACCCCTTTCATTCATACCAGGGCTTGGAAACAAAACAATAGAAAAATTAATATCTCATTTTGGAACAGAAATGAATATATTACATAAATTATCTTTTGATGATTTAGAAGCAGTAGTTGGTGAAAAAAATGCAAGAAACATAATAAATGCACGAGAAGGAAAAATGCACATACAAGCCGGTGGAGGCGGAATTTACGGTAAAATAGGAGCTGAATAATTTTGAAAAAATTATTAATTACAGAAAAGCCATCAGTAGCAATGGAATTTGCTAAAGTACTTAAAGTTGGAAGTAACAGAAAAAATGGATATATCGAAGGTGATGAATGGATTATAACATGGTGTGTAGGTCATTTAGTAACAATGTCTTACCCAGAAAAGTATGATGAAAAGCTTAAATTTTGGAGGCTAGATACACTTCCATTTATACCAGAAAAATTCAAATACGAAATAATACCAGCTGTAGAAAAACAATTTGAAATAGTTAAATCACTTCTTCAAAGAGAAGATGTTGAAGAAATATACAATGCACGGAGACTCTGGGCGAGAAGGAGAATACATACAAAGATTGGTTTTTATGATGGCAAAACCAAACCCAAAAGCAAAAATGAAAAGGGTTTGGATAGATTCACAAACAGAGGAGGAAATACTAAGAGGAATAAGAGAAGCAAAAGATTTATCAGAATATAACAGCCTATCAGATTCAGCATATCTAAGAGCAAAAGAAGATTATTTAATAGGAATAAATTTTTCAAGACTACTTTCAATAATTTTTGGAAGAAAACTTGCACAAGCAATAAATGAAGAAAAAGCATCAATATCAATAGGAAGAGTAATGACATGTGTTTTAGGAATGATAGTAGAAAGAGAGCGAGAAATAAGAAACTTTGTAAAAACCAAATACTACAAAATAAATGCAGTTTTTGAAAATTTTACAGCAGAATGGAAAGTAAATGAAAAATCTACTGTGTTTGAATCTCCAAAATTATATAACGAAACAGGCTTTAAAAAAGAGGATGACGCTAAAAAACTGATAGAAAGTTTGAATGGCAAAAAGGCAATCATTACAGAACTTAAAAAATCAAAGAAAAAAGAAAATGCACCACTATTATTCAACTTAGCTGAGATTCAAAATGAATGTACAAAAAAATTTAAAATAAAACCAGATGAAACACTAGAAGTAATTCAAGCACTTTATGAAAAAAAACTTGTAACATATCCAAGAACAGATGCAAGAGTTCTATCAACAGCAGTTGCAAAGGAAATTTCACGCAACTTAAATGGACTTGCAAGAAACTTAAAACAAGATGAAGAAATAAAGGGGTATTTAAATAAAATGTTAGAGCAAAAATACCCAACAGATAATCTTGCAAAAACCAAATATGTAGATGATAGCAAGATAACTGACCACTACGCTATAATACCTACAGGGCAAGGCTTTGAAAACTATTCAAAATTAACAGATTTGCAAAGAGAAGTTTACAGAGTAATCGTGAAAAGATTTATAGCAATATTCTACCCACCAGCAGAATTCAATAAAATAAATGTAACTGTAAATATAGAGAACGAAACTTTTTATGCAACCGAAAAAGTTTGTACACAAATAGGATATTTAGAGGTACTAAAACAGAAAGACAATAAAGAAGAAGAAAATGAAAACCTAAAAGACTTAAAAAAAGGTCAAGAACTTGAAATAAAAGAGTTAAACACAAAAGAAGCCGAAACAACCCCACCAACAAGATATAACTCAGGTTCTTTAATCCTTGCAATGGAAAATGCAGGAAAATTAATCGAAGATGAAGCCCTAAGAGAACAAATAAAAGGTGCAGGAATAGGAACGAGTGCAACAAGAGGTGAAATAATTAAAAAACTAGAAAAAATAAAACACATAGACATAAACCCAAAAACACAAATAGTAACACCAACAGAAAAAGGAGAAGCCATCTACGATGTAGTACAAAAATCAATGCCAGACATGCTAAACCCAAAACTAACAGCCAGCTGGGAAAAAGGCCTAGACATGGTGGCAAAAAAAGAAATTGAACCAGATGAATTTATGGGAAAGCTAGAGAAATATATAAGAAATAAGTTTGAGAAGTTTATTTATAGATAAAATAAAGAGGAATATAAAATGTGCAAAAATGTAAATCTGTTTTTAAAGAGAATTTTTGATATAATATTTGGAATTTTTGGGGTTATAATTTTAATGCCGGTAACATTGGTAATTTTTATAATTAACTTGCTTAATAAACAGCGAAAAATTTTTTATATTCAAGAGCGAATAGGCAAAAATGGCAAGCCGTTTAAAATGCTAAAATTTAATTCAATGGTAGATAATGCAGATAAAGTTTTGGAAAAATATTTAAAAGAAAATGAGTCTGCTGCAAAGGAATATAAAAAATATAAAAAAATTAAAAATGATCCAAGAATTACAAAAGTAGGGGCTTTTTTAAGAAGGACAAGCCTAGATGAGTTGCCTCAAGTTATTAATGTAGTTAAAGGAGACATGAGTTTAATTGGGCCTAGACCATATTTGCCAAGAGAAAAAGGGGATATGGATAAGTATTATAAAATAATAACATCTGTAAAACCGGGCTTAACTGGTCCATGGCAAGTGAGCGGCAGAAATAGTGTGCCATTTAGAGAGAGGCTATCATTAGAAAGTAGATATGCAGATAAAAATAATATATTTATGGATTCAATTATTATTTTAAAAACTGCAAAAACAATTTTTGAACAAAAAGGAGCATTTTAATGAAAAAGAAAATTGTTCATATAGTTGAAGCTTTTGGAGGAGGAATATTTTCTATCTTGACAGACCTTATTAGCAGAACTTCAGAAGACTATGATATAACAATATTATATGGAAGAAGACCCGAAACTCCAAATAACATAAAGCAGTATTTTAATGATAATGTTAACCTCATAGAAATCAAAAACTTCACTAAGAAAATTAACTTTATAAAAGACATAAAGGCTATTTTTGAAGTTAAAATGCATATAAAACAAATTAATCCAGATATTGTTCATTTACATTCATCAAAGGCAGGCGTAATTGGAAGAATAGCATGTAACAAAGTAAAAACAGTTTATTACAGCCCACATTGTTTTGCTTTTACACAAAAAAATATTTCAAAAACAAAGCAAAACATATATTATTTTATTGAAAAAATAATGGCACATAAAAGAAATTGTAGCATAATAGCATGTTCTAAACCAGAATATGAGATTGCAAAAGAACTCACGACAAATGTAATGCTGTTAGAAAATGGAATTGATATAGAGAGAATACAAAAATGCTTAAACAATGTGGAAGTAGTACAGAATAAACATACAGTGTGTACAGTAGGAAGAATAGATAGTCAAAAAAATCCAGAATTATTCAATAAAATTGCAGAACAAATGCCGGAGTATGAATTTATGTGGATTGGTGATGGGCCATTAAGAAACACTTTAACATCTACCAATATTAAAATAACCGGCTGGATGACTCATGATGAAGTTATAAGAAAAATCAATGAAAATGAATTTTTCATATTAACATCAAGCTGGGAAGGATTGCCAATATCTCTTTTAGAAGCAATGTATTTAAAAAAGATTTGTATAATATCAAAAAGTATACAAAATATTGGAATAATTAATCACGGAATAAATGGCTATGTTGCAGAGAATACTGACAACTATATAAAACTTATTAAGCAAGCCACTAAAAATAAAACTGAAGTAAGTGGATGGCTAGATGTAAAAAAAAGGTATAATATTGATAAATATGTACAGGACTATAAAAAAATAATAGATAAAACAAATCCCAAAAGAACAATATTGTTTACTGAAAAATTCAATGATGGAGGAATAGAAAAAATAGTAACTCATATTTTTTTGGGATTAGACAGAAAAGAATATACACCAGATATATTAGCATTTACCGAAGATAGTAGCATTTATAAGAAAATACCTAAAACAATACTCATAAATAAAAAAATAAAAACCAGTTTTATGAGAAAGATAATTGGAATAAGAAAACTAAAAAAATATTTCAAAACCAATAAAATAGATATCTTTCATGTAAATACATATAATTCAATTGGATTAATATATGCTAAAATAGCCTATAGATATGGAGTTAACAATATAGTATTACACGCTCATAACTCAAATGTAGATAGTGATCCTTTGAAAGTTAAGCATTTTATTAATTACATTGTAAAAATATTATTTTTAAATAAAAACTACACATACATTTCAGCATCTGAACAGTGTAGTAGTTTTTGCTTTGGGGAAAAAGCAGAAACAATAATTATTCCAAATCAAATTGAAAGTAAGGAATATATATATAACGAGAATGTTAGAAATGAATATAGAAAAAAATTCATGTTTAAAAGAAATGAATTTGTAATAGGAAATATTGGTAGATTTGAAAAACAAAAAAATCACAAGTTTTTATTAAGTGTTTTTGAAGAAATACATAATCAAAAACAAAATGCTTATTTGGTAATTGTGGGAGATGGAAGGCTGAAAAATCAGATAATGAAACAAATACAAAGGAAAAAACTACAAGATTTTATACTAATATTGGAACCTAGAAATGATATTAATAAGTTGATGCAAATGTTTGATGCATATGTTTCAACATCAAAATATGAGGGTTTTGGGCTAACAATTTTAGAAGCTCAAGCAGCTTCACTGCCTACATATTGTACCGAAAAAGTACCAAATGAAGTGTTGAAAACAGATATGGTTCATACAATATCATTATCAGAATCACCAGAAAGTTGGGCAAAAATTATATGCAAAAATAATAAAAAAGCTAGACAAAAAAACATATTAAAAGATACTATAAGTGATTTTGTAAAAAAAATAGAAAAAATTTATAAAACTATTGTATTTTAAAAATTAATATTATATAATTGCAATGAAATTAACGAGGCAAACTCGATTAAATTATTGTTAAAGCGAATGATTATGTTAAAAATCATTCAAGGAGGAGGAAAACAAATGAAAGAAAAAAACAGAGGAATTACACTAATAGCATTAGTAATTACAATAGTTGTGATGATGATTCTTGTAGGAGCAAGTATTAAACTTGTAATTGACAGTAATATGATTGATACTGCGGATAATGCCGTAAAGAAATACAGGCTTGCAGAAAATAATGAAAAGAATTTTTTAGACAATGTTAGCATAAATGGAGGAAAACTTGAAGATTATCTTCCTTTACAACAAATTAATGCAGGCGAAAGAGCAACACTTAAATCACTATATGGCTCTGTAGTGGTACCAGCAGGGTTTACTGTATCAATGATACCAAGTGAACAAAATGTAGAAGATGGTTTAGTAATTTATGATATTCCAGAAGGAGAAAATGTAAATTGGGAAAATGTGGATAATGTGCAAACAAAGTATAACCAATTTGTTTATGTACCAACAGGTAACTTCTATGTTGGCAGATATGAAGTAGGAAGTGAAGAAGAAAGAACAGCAGATACAGTAGATTTAAGTACACCACTATTAAAAAGAGATTTGTATCCATATAACTATGTAACATATCAAGAAGCTATAGCTTTGTGCAAAGCTATGTATCCAGGATTAAACATAGGACTTTGCAGCATTGAGGAATTGCAAGCCATAGATGAATTTATGCGCAATAAAACAGGGCTAGATAAAATTGCTCAAAACCCATATAGTGCAACAGGAACAGGAGCTTACAGACAATTAGGCAATTTCGCTGAAAATGGATTTTCTGTTAATAGAGGGAAAATTGCTGTTTGGAATAATAGTGGAAATGATCAAATGCCTGTTTACTCTCCATATTATCCAGAAACACCATACAAAGTTGGTACAAGTGGAATGTATTTTGAGGTAAATGAAACTAGACCATATCAAAAAGAACAAGAAACAAAAGCTCTTTTGTCAACGGGAGCAGTAGAGCAATTTTCTGTTAATAATATCTTTGATTTATATGGAAATTTAAGTGAATATATTATCATTAATGATAGTGAAAATATTGGATTTTTCCGTAGTTCATATGAATTGAACGGCCGGAGGAGCAGTAAGCAGAATGAGTTTGGATAGTGGAAACTATTTAAAACACATTGGTAGCGGTTTCAGACCTGTTATTCATTTAGACTAAAAAAGAAATTGGCAGGATGAAATATGAATTTTTGGGTTATTGTGAATGTATTGAATGAAGAGCAAAATTAATAACAATACAAGGAGAAAATATGGAGAAGATTACTATTATTATTCCAATTTATAATTGTGAAAAAACAATAAGTAGATGTATTGATTCCATATTACGACAAACATATAAAAATTTTGAATTAATATTAGTTAATGATGGAAGTACAGATGGTACTTCCAGAATTTTATGTTCATATAAAGATAATAGAATTAAGTTGATAAATCAAGAAAACAAAGGTACTGGTTCAGCACGAAATACAGGAATAAAGTATGCAACAGGCGATTTTATTTGCTTTGTTGATGGAGATGACTATGTAGAACCTAATTTTTTGTGTGAAGGCTATGAATTAATCAAAAAATATAATGCACAAATTGTAGCTTGTATATATAAAAGGAAAAAAAGTCTAAGAAAAATATGTATTTTAGATAAAATTTATGGTATGAAGTATTTAATTTCCTTACCAGAAAAAATTCCAATGTCTGTTGTTGGAAAAGTGTTTAAATCTAATGTAATAAAGGATTTATCTTTTGATGTTAATAATAAATTTGAAGATATAGAGTTTGCAACTATAGCTTTTTTAAGATCAGAAAAAATGGTTTTTTTAAAAAAGAAATTATACTGTGTAACCAAAACACTTGATAGTAGGTCAAAGTTTTATAATAGTGATGATAGACTTAAAGCTTGTTTAAAAGGGCTAAATTTAGTAAGAGAAAAATGTCCTAGTTTGTTAAATGATTATATGACATATACCCTTTTAAATGGTATAGCTATTGTAAATATGATGATAATTCATGATAATTATAATTTAAAGTTATTGGAAAATATTAAAAAAACTGTATCTAATAATATAAAATGTGTAAAACACTCTAAATATGGAATTATCAAGAAACTTCAAATATGTGTATTTGATAAAATGTTCCCATTGTATAAAATTATATATAAAATAATAAAGAAAAATAGGAGATTAATGTGATGGATAAAGTCTCAATAATTGTACCAATTTTCAACTCTAAAAAATATCTTGATGAATGTTTAAAATCCATTGTTAATCAATCATATAAAAATATTGAAATAATATTAGTAGATGATGAAAGTACAGATGACTCATTAGACATATGCTATAAATATGCAAAAATGGATAACAGGGTTAGAATAATAAAAATGAAACATAGTGGAGTTGCAGTGGCAAGAAATAGAGGTATTGATTTTGCTGAAGGAAAATATATTTGTTTTATTGATTCTGATGACATAATAGCTCCATGTTTTGTAGAACATCTTTTAAATTTAGTACAAAAGAATAATGCTGAAATTGCGGAGGTAGATACTGGCTATTTTAAGAAAACATACAAGATAAAAAAGAAGAAGGAAAAACTTTTGAAATTAAACTCGGCACAGATGTCTTGCAGACTATATAATAAGAATGGAATTAGAACAGTATTTGTAACGAATAAAATTTACAGTGCTAATATTTTTCAAAAAATAAGGTTTACTAAGGATATAGAAAATGAGGATGAATTTATTATTCACAAACTTTTCTTTGAAACAGATAAAAATATTATAATAAGTAACTTAAAGCTTTACTTATATAGGCAACACAAAAATAGTAGACAGCAAACTTTCAATAAAGAAAAAATAAAAATATTAGATGTATTTGATGATAGAAAAAAATATTTTATAAATAATAAAAAACTATTAGATGTAAATGAGGTAGCACAAATAGATATGATATTATATTTATATCATTTGTGCAAAGCATACAACTATACATCAGAAGAAAGGATACTAAAAGAACAGTTTGAAGATAAATATAAAAGTTTAAATGTAAAAATTAATTTAAAGAAAAAGGTCAAATATTATATGTTTAGCAGATTTCCAAATTTTGTTGCATATATTATTGCCTTAAAACAGAGGAAATACCATGTTAGATGAAAAAATCACTGTTATAGTAACTGCATATAATCAAGAAAAATATATAGATAGATGTATGCAAAGTATATTAAAACAAACCTACAAAAATTTAGATATAATAGTAATAGATGATGGCAGTACAGATGAAACCACAAAAATCGTAAAAAAATATCAAAATACAAAAATATATTCAAAACCTAATGAAGGAATATATAGTGCCAGGAATCTCGGAATTAGTTTATGTAAAACTAAATATTTCATATTTGTAGATTCTGATGATTATTTGGAGCCAAACGCAATAGAGATTTTATACAAAGCCATAACTAGCACAAATAGTGACATTGCAATGGGGATGACTTATAATAGCACACCACAAAATGAAATGACTATTATTTCAAATGATAAATATGAGTACCTGTTTAACAATAAAATCAAATATTTTATAACAGCATGGAACAAACTCTATAAAACAAGTTTGTTTAAAGACCTACAATATAAACCTCTTAAGTTAGCAGAAGATGAATATATAATTCATCACATACTAAGAAATATAAAAAGAATGGTTGTAGTACCACAAAAAACATATAATTATTTTATTAACTCAAATGGATTATCTACAAAAGTTTTAGAAAACTACAAAGATGCCTTATATGCGTTTAAAGACAGATATGAATTTTTAAAACAGACTGATTATAAAAATCTAGCATATACCAAATACATGAACTATTGCATAAAAATATTTTGTGAGTTGAAAATAAAGCAAATTACTGAAAAAAGCATAGTTAAGGAATTTAGATGTAATTATAAAGAAAATTTCAACCTAAAATACAGTTTTTTTTACTTAGCGCCAAATACATATTACAAAGTATTCAAAATAAGGAGAAAGATATGGAAAAAATAATTCCTATAGTATTTGCTTGTAATGATAAAGTTGCAGATATTTGCTCTGTTTCTGTAGCATCTATTATTCAGAATTCTAATAAAAATAATACATATAATATATACATTTTTCAGACTAGATTATCTATAAAGAACATTGAAAATCTAGAAAAAATGAGTAAGGAAAATGTAAAAATACGATGTGTTGATATAAGCAAATACATAAATTTTGGAGATTTTTACGAAACACCAGAATATCCATTTGAAATGTATTACAGATTATATGCACCATTAATTTTGGACTATAACAAAATTATATATCTTGATTGTGATACAATAGTTGTTGATGATATAGCAAAACTTTATAAAGAAAACATAGATAATGAAGTAGTGGGAATGGTTATTAACTTTGATTGCTACTTAAATACAAAACATATTGACTATAATTCTGGTGTAATATTAATGAACTGCAGAAATTTTGAAAATATGCAAATCAGAGAAAACTGTAAAGATTTATTGAAAACAAACAAATATAAATTTCCAGATCAAACAGCTTTAAATATAGCAGCAGAAGGTATGATAAAAACATTAGGCCCAAAATATAATTATCAAGTTAGTTTAGCTCACTACCATAGATTTAAAAGTGTAACAAGAAAAAGAAAATATAGGGATACATTTGCAGAAAAACCTATAGTAATACATTTCTCATATATCACAAAACCATATAATAATATATATTCTAAATATAATAATAATTTTTGGAGATATGCTAAATATACGCCATACTATGAGAAACTAGTTCAAAAATATACTGAAAATTCATATGAAGTCCTGCTAAATTCACCGGTTGAAGACATATATATTGATTTAACTGAGTCAGGTAAAGTGGGTTTAAGAAAGATTTTTGAAGTATTATTTTACCAGTTGAAATACTGGGCAGCATATAAATTTAAAGGAGCGCACAAAAAATGGGAAAAATAAAGCAATTTTTAAAGAAATTCATACCAACACCAGCTAAAAAATCAGATGATTTATATAAGTTAACAATAGAAAGTATCACAGAGATGGAAACAAGAAAAATGCCAAAAACAATGCTTGATTATGAAGTACAGTTAGTTGAACACTGCAACCTTAATTGCAAAAGTTGTTCACATTTTTGCCCAATAGCTGATGAAGAATTTTTGGATGTAAAAGAATATGAAAGAGACTGCAAAAGATTATCTGAAATATTTGACAGGAAAGCAAATTTCATAAGATTAATGGGAGGAGAACCATTATTACACCTTCAAATATGTGAATTCTTTAAAATTACAAGAGAAAATTTCCCTAATGCTTTGATAGACTTAGATACAAATGGGATTTTAGTATTATCAATGAAAGACAATTTTTGGAAGTCTTTAAGCAAGTACAATATTAATTTGACAATAACAAAATATCCAATAAAAATTGACATTGAAAGAATAAAACAAAAGTGTAAAGAAAATAATGTTAAGTTTAGATTCTTCTCGGAAAAACCAGTAATTAATTTTAACCATTTACCATTAGATGAAGAAGGTAGACAGCAAATTGAAAACAGTTTTCTTAAATGCTATCTTGCAAACTCTTGCCATACATTGAAACATGGAAAAATGTTTACATGTTCAACAATACCGCATGTTCAGCATTTGAATGATTATAGCAAATGCAATTTCAGTGTTACAGAAGATGACTACATAGATATTTATAAAACAGATGATAAACAACAAATATTAAATTTTTTATCTAAACCAGTGCCTTTTTGCAGATATTGCATTGTTAATGAGAGAAAAGAACAAAAATGGGAAATTTCGGAAAAGAAAACGGAAGAATGGGTGAAAAGATGAAATTATTAATAGGGATATGTACTTGCAATCGAAAGCAGATAATTGAATACACGGCCAAATCATTAAGCGAGGTAAAGGGAATTGAAAAAGCTAAAATTGTTATCTATGATGATTGTAGTGATGAATACGATATAGATTTTTTAAAGAAAATGTATCCTATGGCATATAAAATAGTAAGAAATGAAAAAAGACTAGGAGCAGATTATAACACAGAACAAATGTACAGAGACTTTTGCAAAAGCCAAGAGAATTACCTATTTAATGCAGATTCAGACCTGCTATTTAACTCAAATGTAATAGACATAATTGAAGAAAACATACGAGCTACAGAAAAGATTAATTCTAAAATAATCTTTTCAGTTTTTAACACACCTAACCATAAAATAATAAAAAAAATTGATGAAAATTTGTACCAAAAAGAATCAATAGGTGCTGCAGGAGTTGTCCTAAGCAAACAAGTTGTAAAGACATTTGTAGAGACAATACCAAAACAGTATAGTTATAAAATACCATCTATAGACCATTTTTTCTGTAGCAAATTGAAGCAGGATGATTACAAAATTCTGTGCACCCAAAATAGCTATGTACAGCATATAGGGCTAATAGGACAAAACTCATTTTTCTATAATACTGACTGGGGTGAAAATTTTGAAATAGAAACATTTAACAATGCAAAAGCAATTAGTGAAGTACTACAGGAGATATTCATGCAAGGCCAAGACCAATTTTTAAAAATAATATATACAAACTGTGAACAGGGTAGAATAGGAATAAAATCATTTTTGAAGGCAATTATTTTATGTGTTAAATACAAAATAAAAAAGATTAAGAATTGAGGTAGGATATGGTAAAACAGTTTATATACTTTTTCAAGAAAATATCTAAAATAACAGAAAGAAAATACATATATGAGATTATAATAATAAATATAGTAGCGGTGATAATTGCTATTTCTACACCAGCTCTTATTGCTCAAATAATTACAAAAATGATTAGTGCAGAATATGGACAAGTAGTGTGGATACTAGTGATACTAGCATTTATACAGATCTTTAATTTGCTAATAAATGTACTCAACTCCAAACTATTTCACAGCTATAAAAAGGATATAAATACTGAACTTAGAAAGAAAATGGCTAGTTGTATATTGAATTTGAATATAAAAACTTTTAACAACCACAAAAAAGGTGAATTTATACAAAAGATAAACAAAGACCCTTATATTCTTGGTTTTTGCATAACAAACATTAATAAATATATTTTCACCATGATAACTAATATCGGAATTATTATTTATATTATGTACTTAAATATAATATTAGGTGGCATTTATGCAGTTGCTTTCATACTAATACTAGTTATAAGAAAAAAAGGTTTAGACAAGAAAAATAGCTATAGAAAAATGTTTTATGAGGAAGAAGAAAAATCAACAACATTGCTAGGAGAAATTCTAAATGGGCTTAGAGAAATAAAGCAACTCGACTTAGGCAGTGAATTTGACAAAAAAACGGAAAAGCTATTAACTAAGAGCGAAGAACTCCAATATAAGGCAGACTTACAACTAGATATATGTGTTAAACTAAGTAGTATAATACAATGGATTGCAAATGGCTTAATAATTGTTGCAAGTACAATTCTAATAAAAAGGAATCTCATGATGGCCGATTCTTTTATTACAGCATTTATGTATAGAGTAAATATATTTTCATTTGCAGATAATTTTACAGACTTAATAGATTGCATAATGGAATTTAACTTAGTGAGCAATAGAATTTTCCAAGTAATTGATTTGTATGATGAACAAAAAGAAAATAACAATTTACAAAATGAATGTAAAGGCGATATACAGTTTAAAAATGTTAATTTTAAGTATGATAGAGTAAATGTCTTAGAAAACTGTTCATTTAAAATTAACCAAAATGAACTTGTAGCAATAACAGGTAAGAGTGGTGCTGGCAAAACAACAATTTTAAACCTAATGGCTAATATGTATGAAATAGATAGTGGAGAAATTTTAATTGATGGAAAAAATGTTAAGGAACTTTCTAATAGTTTTATAAGGCAAAATATATCTATGATATCCCAAAACATATATCTATTTGATTTATCTATAAAGGAAAATTTGAGAATAGCAAAGCCAAAAGCAACAGATGAAGAAATTGTGGAAGTATGCAAAACAGTAGGACTAGAAGATTACATAGAGTCATTACCAGAAGGATATGATACTATAATAGGTGAAGGCCGGACAGTACTTAAGCGGTGGCCAAAAACAGCGAATTGCAATAGCCAGAACATTACTTAAAAATACAAAAATCATATTATGTGATGAAATTACAAATTCACTAGATATAAAACTTGAGCAAAATATAGTTTCAATACTTAAAAAACTAAAAAAAGACCACACAATAATAATTGTAACACATAAACTTGAATTAATGAACGAAGTGGATAAACAATATTTATTGGAAAATGGAGAAATGAAAAAATATGAACAAGATAAAAAAGTGTATTAAATTTATTTTATCAAATATATTATTGATTACATATTTGGCAATTATTATATACATGTCAATTTCAACTCGATATACAATAGGGTATTCAAAACACACAATACTTCAATATATACTAATAGGAGTACTAGCATTCATAATTATAGATATTTATATTGCAAAGAAGCAAAATCTAGTTTTTACAAAAACAGATTGTTTGATGTTTTTATTGGTTATTTCTTCTACAATTCCGTTAATTGCAGGAAATGCAGCAAGTCTTGAAAGTACAATAATGGCAACAATAAAATATATTGCAATAATACAAATGTATTTTATTACAAAGTACATTATATCTAAAAATCCTGCTAGTAAAAAAGTAATAATAAATGTGTTTATAATAATTGCGATAGTACTAGCTTTAGTAGGTATTGAAAAAATGACTTCAAACAAATTGAATTTACTGAGCTTTGATAAAACAAGACTTGAATCATTATTTAATTCAGGAAATACATTGGCAGCTGTTATTGGTGTGGCAATTTTTCTAAGCCTTGGACAATTGGCAGATAGTCAAAAGAGGTCAGCGAAAATTTTTCAAATTGCAAACATATCTATTTTGTCAATTACATTTATCTTAACATATAGTAGACTAATGTACATGTCATTTGCATTAACATTGTTTTTCTATTTTTTCATAAACAGGAAAACAAATTTCAGAAAGCAATCTTTTTTATTAATTTTAACATCAATTTTGATAGGAATTGTATATGCACTGGTTTTCACTAAAAAAACATTGTATGGAGAATATTACAAAATATGGGCAGGATTAGCAATAGCAGTAGCACTAGACATTGTAATTAATTACTTAATAAGTTCAAAATTAGAAGGCTTAACTACTTTAAAAGGGAAAAAATCAATTATTGTAATTCTAATTATTTTGATGATGATTGGTGTAATATATATTGTTTTTTTGGGTAATATTTCACAACCATTAGCTCTTTTTAATTCAAAAACAGCTAATGGAAGATATGAGAAAGTAATCAAAAATATTACTGGGAACACTAGCTATATTATTGAGTTAGATGTAGAAGCGGTAAGCAATTCAGAAGAAAATTTTAAAATAATTGTTGAAGAGAGAAATAAATACCAAGACTATGAAAATGAGAAATCTATTAAACTAGGAAATTATATTGGAAAAGAAACAATAGAGTTTACTACTCAACCCAATACTTCAGAATTACATATTATATTTTCTGCTGACAACACTGATGAAAATACAAGATTAATAATAAAAGATATTCGAATAAATGGAAAAAAAGAAATTCTGAGTTATAAATATTTACCTACAAAATTAGTAGAAAAAATAGAGAACATTAATTTTCAAAATAAAAGCGCATGGGAAAGAATTAGCTTTTATGTAGATGCTGGAAGACTAATAAAGGAAAATTGGTTAAGCGGAATAGGAGGAGATTGCTGGAAATACAGATATACAGAACATCAAGATTATAATTTTATATCAACAGAAGTCCATAGCTATCCAATACAAGTGTTCTTAGAATTTGGAATTTTTGGTGTTTTAGCATATATAGGAATTATCGTTTTCGTAATACGAAAATCTGTAAAGAATGAAAAAAAAGGATTAGGAGTAGCATGGGCACTAGTATGTATAATATTGCATTCATTCTTTGATTATGATATGTCGTTTATGTATGTAGCAACAATGTTGTTTTCGTTGATAGCAATAATAGATGATGAAGATGGTAAAAAGATAAGTGTTAAAAATTCAAAACTGATAAATAGTATTTTAATTATTTTAACAGCAATAATAATATTAAACAATATTATATATTTTTTGTATTTGGTAAATGAAAAAAAGATTAATCAATTAGATAGAGAAAGTCAGGAAAGAGTATATAATGACTTTATAGTTCTAATGCCATATAATAGAAATATTAGAGTTAAGTGTTCAAAGTATAGTGAAGGTTGTTTTGTACAGTACAAGTATTTGCTGGATAATGAAACATATTATTTAAGTGAAGATGATTCATTTTTTATATACACAATGTATGAATTTGTGCAGAATGCTGTACAGTCAAATGAAATAGAAAACTTGGAAGCATTATTAAATTATTTTGAAAGAACAAAACTTACTAAAAAGTTTTATCCTAGATATCAAATTAATAGACTAATAACAATTCTAGCTTTAGGAGAGTATATAAATGAATTTGAGAATTCTAGTAATTATGGTGAATTGAAAAAATTAGAAGAAAAAGCATATACAATTGTAATAAATGAAATAGAACAGAAGAAGGAAAGTATTTTAGACTATGATAATGGAAGATATCCTGCAAGAAATGTAGAATTTTATGCAGAAGAGTTACAATCAATATATGAGGAAGCTATAAATCATTTAGAATAAAATATATTTTGATAATTCATGTTTTAAAAAGTACCTTTTTGGGAAAAATATTGCCATAGGAGTTTTCTTATGGCAATAAAAATTTATTTAAAAGAATTTGAATTAAATAATTCTGAAATAAAAAAATTAACAGCATATATCAGTCTTAACATATTCAATAAACTCGATATTATTAAGTTCAAAATTAACAAATCAAGATTAAATAAACTAATAAACAAGAACTCTAAAAATTTTAAACTCAATAAATTTGCAACAGAAAGTATTAAAGACATGCTTTTAAGTATGAAGTTTGAAAATGTAAAGATTAAAGCAAAGATAGGGGTTAAGAACAATATTGTAACTTCATTTGCTATTGTAGTAGTATCAACCATTCTTGCCATGTTTCTTGCTACCAAAACGGTAAATCCAAAATATGAGGTTTTACCAGATTATAATGATAAAATCTGTTTGTATTTATCCATTAATTGTATATTTAAAATTAAATTGGTACATATTATCAATATAATAAAATCATTAAAATGAAAGGAGTACCAAAAATGCAAGAACATCCAATTGAAGGTCTTATGGGAGCTGCAATGGACAGCATAAGAGATATGATAGATGTAAATACTATCATAGGGGAGCCAATGAAAATACAGGAAAATGTTACAATTATTCCAATCTCCAAAGTATCTTTTGGTTTTGCTGCAGGTGGAAGTGAGTTTAAGGGAGAGTCAATGGAGGATTACAATAAAAAAATTGAGGAGGAAAATATATCGTACAGAAATCCATTTGGAGGCGGAAGCGGAGCAGGTGTATCTATTAAGCCAATAGCCTTTTTATCAGTTCAAGGAGATTTAGTAAAACTATTACCTGTTGAACATAACTGCTCTATTGATAGAATACTAGATTATGTACCAGAGTTATGCCAAAAAACAGAACAAATTATAGATAAAATAATTAACAAAAAAGAACAAGAACAATAATTTTTATGTAGACTTGACAACCTGATTTTTTTAACATAAAATATATGCAGAATTTGAAGGAGGTAATTGTTATGCCATTAGTAACAACAAAAAACATGTTTGAAAAATCAATGAAGGAAGGATTTGCAATAGGAGCATTTAACATAAATAATATGGAAATAATCCAAGGAATTGTAGATGCAGCAAGTGAAAATAATTCACCAGTAATATTACAAGTATCATCAAGTGCAATTAAATATGCAAGAATGCCATATTTAATGAAAATGGTTGAAGCAGCAGTTGAAACAACTAATATTCCAATTGTATTACACTTAGACCATGGACCAGATTTTGAAACTTGTAAAGAGTGTGTAGATGCAGGATTTACATCAGTAATGATAGATGGCTCAAAGTATAGTTTTGAAGAAAATGTTGCACTTACAAAAAAGGTGGTTGAATATGCACATTCAAAGGGTGTAGTAGTAGAAGCTGAACTTGGAAAATTAGCAGGCATTGAAGATGATGTTAATGTTTCAGCAAATGATGCTATGTACACAGACCCAGATCAAGCAAAGGAATTTGTAGAAAGAACAGGATGTGATTCATTAGCAATAGCAATAGGAACAAGCCATGGAGCATATAAATTTAAAGGAGAAGCAAAGTTAAGATTTGATATTTTAGCAGAAGTAAAAAAGAAAATACCAAACACTCCAATAGTATTACATGGAGCATCAACTGTAATACCAGAACTTGTTGAAATGTGCAATAACTATGGTGGAGAAATACCAGGAGCAAAAGGTGTTCCAAATGAAATATTAAAGCAAGCAGGAGAATCAGGAGTATCAAAAATAAATGTTGATACAGACTTAAGATTAGCAATGACTGCAAATATAAGAAAAGTATTTGGAGAAAAACCATCAGAATTTGACCCAAGAAAATACTTAGGACCAGCAAGAGAAGCTGTAAAAGAAATTGTAAGCTATAAAATAGCAAATGTATTTGGCTCAAAAAATAAAGCATAAAAATAAAAGGAACGGAATAAAAACCGTTCCTTATTCATTATTTGCCATTTGTTTTCTCATTCTCATTTCAGCATCTCGTTTGGCAATATCTTCTCTTTTGTCATAAAGCTTTTTACCTTTCCCAATACCAAGTTCAAGCTTTACAAAATTGCCCTTAAAATATAAACTAATAGGGATTAAAGAATATCCTTTTTGCTTAATTTGTCCGCACAAGTTTATTCAGTTCACTTTTATTTATCAAAAGCTTTCTATCTCTTAAAGGGTCTTTATTATATATATTTCCAAATTCATAAGGACTTATATG
Organism: uncultured Clostridium sp.; assembly: GCA_900554635.1. Lineage (GTDB taxonomy): Bacteria > Bacillota > Clostridia > TANB77 > CAG-508 > UMGS1781. The sequence goes on from USHY01000011.1 coordinate 33,673, forward strand.
CAAATGATAGATAAAAAGCTCGCCATTTCTAATTCCTGCATAACTATCTTTTAAATTCACCTTCCCATT
>USHY01000012.1 GCA_900554635.1 uncultured Clostridium sp.
GGTGGCTCATCCATCTCTTGCGTGTATGTTTAATAAAGCATAGTGTACCATGCTTATTTGGTTTTCTAAATTACAGCTCTCTCTCTCTCTCTCTTTACTCTTTCAATGGTTTCAGCGTTTTTGTTCATTTTTTTCTCCTTTGGTTTTATTTTGTTATCCATTTTACTAGATTCAAATTTGCTGGTTCTGGTAGCATTGGGTGTTTTGGCATTACTCTGAAGGTGTAGCCGAAGTTTCCTCCTGTTTTCATTTCTATTTCTGCTTCATAAGTATAGGTTTTGTTTTCTGGGTCCTCTTCTATTAGTTTCATTGGTTGTATGCTTACATCTTCTACTATTCCATTGTCTAATATTTTTCCATAGTAACATTCAGTTTGAATGTACTCTTTTTCTATGTTTGGAAGTTCCACTTGGCAGGTTACTTTTATTTTGTTTCCTGCATCTATTGTTATATTATCTAAGTTGTTTTCTTGTGTTATTTTTATATCATTCCAATTAGCATATAGGTTTTGTTTTATTTTGTTATACTCAGTTACTAATTCTAGTTTGCTATAATACTTGTCTGTTAAATTACATAATGGCATATATAGTTTGTTTGCATAATCTACCAACATTCTTGATGTGCTATATTTTCCACCTGTTGACATTATTGAATTTTTCATATATTGCATCCAAGTTTTAGAAATTCCATTTTCATCTTTTTTGTAATATGCTGGAATTATTTTATCTTCAAGTATTCTGTAAATACTTTCGCTATCTGCCAAGTCCTGTTCTTCATATGAGCAATATTCTTCATTTGTTCCTATTGCCCAACCATTTTTTGTATTATATCCTTCTGCCCACCAACCATCTAGTATGCTGAAATTTACTACTCCATTTACTGATGCTTTTTCTCCACTTGTTCCAGATGCTTCCATTGGTCTCCTTGGATTATTTAACCAAACATCTACACCTGATACTAAATGCCTTGCAACATTTATGTTGTAATTTTCTAATAGGAAGATTTTACCCTTAAACTGTGGCATTAAAGATACCTCATGTATATATTTAATTAAATCTTGACCTTCTTTATCTGCTGGATGTGCTTTCCCCGCAAATATTAATTGTACTGGTTTATCTTTATCATTTAAAATTTGAGTCAATCTTTCTAAGTCTTTAAATATTAATGTTGCTCTTTTATATGTTGCAAATCTTCGTGCAAAACCTATTGTTAGAGCTTCTGGATTTAGTTCTGATACTACTTCTTTAATTCTTTCATAATGTATTCCATTTGCTTTAAATCTTGCTGTTATATTATCTTTTACTAGTTTGAATAATTTTGTTTTTCTTGCTTGATGTTCTTCCCATAATTCTTTGTCTGGAATTTTTTCAATCTTAGTCCATGTTTCATCTGAATATATTTTATCTTGCCAATATGGTTCTAAATATTTGTTATATAAATCCTTTAAATTTGGTGCAAGCCATGAACAAGTATGTATGCCGTTTGTTACATAAGTTATTGGTGATTCCTGTGGCGCTATATCTGGCCATACTTCTGAGAATAATTCTCTTGAAACTTCTCCATGTAATTTACTTACTCCATTTTTCTTACCTGCAACTTTTAGTGCTAATATTCCCATGTTGAATGTTGTTTTGTTTGTTTCTCTTGGTTTCATCCCCAATTCCATAAATTCTTCTTTTGAAATTCCTAAGTCTTTCCAATATCCATCAAAATATTTTTCAACTAAAGATGTTGGGAAAATATCGTTTCCTGCTGGTACTGGTGTATGTGTTGTAAATACTGTTTTTGCTGTTACTATATCTTTTGCAATTGGAAATGCAAGTTCTTTTTCTTTTATTGTGTTTTTTATTGCCTCTAAAACAAGGAATGATGAATGTCCTTCATTCATATGATATATTGTTGGTTTTATGTTTAGCTCTTCTAATAGTTTTACTCCACCAATTCCTAGTACCATTTCTTGTCTTATTCTCATTTCTTGATTTCCACCATATAGTCTTAGTGTTATATCTCTATATTCTTCTTTGTTTTCTTCAATATCTGTATCTAGTAAATATAGATTTACCCTACCTACAGATATTTTCCAAACTTTGATATATAACTTATCTTTCAACATTTTAATATTGAAAATTAGGTCTTCTCCATTTATATCTTTTACAGGTTTTATTGGCATATTTTCTAATTCTATGTTTTTATATTCTGTTAATTGATATCCGTTTTTATCTAAAATTTGATTAAAGTAACCATTTTTATATAGTAACCCTATAGCAACTAATGGAATACCTAAATCACTTGCTGATTTCAAATGGTCTCCTGATAAGATTCCTAATCCGCCAGAATAAATTGGTATTGTTTCATCTAAACCATATTCTGCTGAAAAATATGATATTATATCCTGTTTGTTCTCTGGATATTGTCTACTAAACCAAGTGTTTTTGCTTTTCATATAATCATCGAAATTTTCCACATTATTTTTATATTGTTTCAAAATTTCTGGATTTTGAGAAGCTATTTCTAGTTTTTCCTGATCTACTTGTTTTAAAAACTTTACTGGGTTCTTTCCACATCTTTCCCACAAATCTATGTCTATTTCTTTAAAAATTTTCAAAAATTCTGTATTCCAAGACCACCAAAGATTCTCAGATATTTCTCCAAGTCTTTCAATTGATTTTGGTAATTGTGGGTTTACTGTTATTTTGTTAAATATGTACATTATATGTACCTCCTTAGTTTTTCTAATTCTTATGTTGCTTAATTTGCAGCTTCGATTGCACCTAGAACAGTTGCAAATTCTGCATTTTGTGGTATCATGAATTTTATACCACTATCCATATGTAATTTTTCTATTTTGTTTAAAACGGTATTTATGTATGGCATACAAGCAACATTTCCTACAACAATTATATTCTTGTATTTTATATTTTGTGCTCCAAATATAGCCATAACTCCAACCGCTTCAAAAACCATATTTAAAATTCCTAAACATAAATCCTCTCTTGTAGCATTTTCACTTAGTTTTCCAAAATTCGCAGAGGTGGTATTTTTAGGTAATGTGTCTATTTTCTGGTTTGTAATGTCTTCAATTGTTAAATCTATATTTTTTAAATTTCCTCTTGCAATTAACTCATTTAATTCACTTATTGTATTTATATTTCCAAGTTTTTTACATAAATTTAGTATTGTCCCTCCGGCCAACTCCTGTTCCACCAATGTGTGTATGTTTATTCCTATTGGCTTTTACAAAAGCTGTTCCTGTACCTATGCTAACTACTAGTGCTTTTTTTTGTTTTGTTAAACTTAATCCTCCAGTACCTATTGCTGTAAACTCATTAACTTTAATTACAGGTTTTTCGTATATTTTGTTCTTTACTTCATCTTTTCCTACACCTGTTAATATATATTTTTCAATGTTTTCTTTATCTATTTTTTCCTTATTTATAAATACATCTACAGCCTGCATTACTGGCATTTTTTTCAATACCATTTTATGTACTACTTGTTTATTTTCGTTTAGTTCAACAATTTTTACTGTTGAACTTCCCGAATCAATTCCTATAATGTCCATTTTTCCTCACTACTTACAGAGTTCTTGGGCCATCTCCTATTTCTACTACATAGAAATCTGGATTGTATCCAATTTTTTCTCTATAACCTTTTTCAACATTTTTAATAAAGTTTTCCACTTTATCTGTTTCAACTATGCTTACAGCACAGCCACCAAAGCCTGCTCCTGTCATTCTTGCTCCAATAACACCTTTTTGTTTAAGAGCCTCTTCAACTGCTGTATCAAGCTCTATTCCTGTTACTTCATAGTCATCTCTTAAAGAATTATGTGATTCTACCATTAGTTCACCAAATAGTTTTAAATTGTTATCCTCTAAAGCTTTTACTGCCTTTATTGTTCTTTGATTTTCATACACAGCATGTTTTGCTCGTTTTTGTCTTATTTCATCTTTTATTGCTGATTTATTTTCTTCAAATTCTTCTTCTGTAAGTTCACCTAATGATTTTATTTTTAACCCAGCTTGTTGTAATTCTTCTAATGCTTTTTCACATTCTGCTCTTCTTACATTATATTTTGAATCTCCTAAACCTCTTTTTTTGTTTGTATTTATTATTACTATTTTTGCATTCTCCAATTTTATTGGTGCATATTGATATTTTAGTGTTGCTGTATCTAAGAAAACTGCATTATCTTTTTTTCCATTTGCAATTACAAATTGGTCCATAATTCCACAGTTTACTCCAACATATTGATTCTCAGCCTTTTGGCCTATTAGAGCAATTTTAGTATTATCAATATTTAGTTTGAACATATCATTTAAAATAAATCCTGTTAATACTTCTAGTGAAGCTGAAGATGATAGTCCAGCTCCATTTGGAATTGTTCCATAAAATACAATATCGAAGCCATGGTCTATATTATATCCTTCTGATTTCAATGCCCAAATTACTCCCTTTGGATAATTAATCCAGTTTTCATTTTCATTATATGTCAAATTCTCAATTGAAGATGATAAAATTCCTAATTCATCAAAATTTATTGAATAAAAGTTCAATATCTTATCTTCTCTTTCTCTTACTGTTGCATATGTTCCCATTGTTAATGCGCATGGAAAAACATGGCCACCGTTATAATCTGTATGCTCCCCAATTAAATTTACTCTTCCTGGAGCAAAATATGTTTTAAATCTCCCCTCAGTTCCAAATATTTCCTTAAACTTTGCTTCGACTATTTCTTTCATTTTTTTACCTCCCAAACGGATAAAAATTATATTTCTAATGGTAACATTCTATCAAAAACAGGTTTAATAATCAATAGATTTGCTTAAAAATTTTATATTTTTTTATCTTTTAAATTCATTTAATGTTTTAAATTCATAACCTTGATTTCTTATTGTCTTTATCACTTCATCTAAAACATTGCAATTATCTTTAGAATTTGCATGTAAAAGAATTACTGCTCCATTGTGAAGGTTTGATAAAATTTTTTCTTTTGCATATGTTTCCCTTCCTTGTTTGTTTTCATCCCAATCATCATATGCAAAACTCCACATTACTGTGGTATATCCAAGGCTCTTTGTTATGTATAATGTTCTTTGGCTAAATTCCCCTTTTGGTGGTCTTAAAAATTTCATTTCATAATTAAATTTTTCGAAGACTGCTGTATGCAGTTTTGTAATTTCTTCTTTTAATTTATTGTTATCAATGTCTGGCATAGAATGATGGTTTACTGTATGATTTCCTACAATGTGACCTTCATCAATCATTCTTTTTACCAGCTCTTCTCCGTGTATTTAAGTAATGCCCTGTTATGAAAAAAGCTGCCTTTACTTGGTTTTCCTTTAGTATATCTAAAATTTTAGCTGTATATCCTGCCTCATAGCCTTCATCAAATGTTAAATATACAAACTTATCATTTGCATTTCCCATAGCAATATCTTCGTTTTCATCAATAAGTTTCTTGTTGACTGTCCCTAAGTCTGGTTGATTGTGGTTATCATTTCTTTTTATGCCCCAACCAATTTTCTTATTGCTTAGTGTTTCGCCACTGCTGGTTTCTATTGTTTTATCTGGATTTTTACTTCCAATAATAGCCAAAACAACAATTATTATGGTAACAAGGCTTGCAATTATTATAATAGTTTTTGTTTTCATACTTTCCTCCTTTTAAAGTTTTCTATATTATAAGTATGAGGGAAGTATTGTATTTATACATTATATTAAAAAAGCTATGCAATACTGCATAACTTTTTGCTAATTTCCTTTTACCTGTTTTTCTTGTGATTGTAGTTTTAACAATTTCTTAATATAAGTAAATGTTTTTTGTAGCTTGATATTATTTTCCTCAATATCTCCTAAATAGTATGAAACTCCAAAGCCTATAATCATAAGTAATATTGAAATAAATGATTTTGCATTTAACATAAGAATGCAGTTTTCATTTAGCACATTTGGTATTATAGATATGAACAATCCAAAAATTATTGAAAATGTTATTGTATAGTAATTTTTTATTAACTTACTAATTATAAAAGATATTATTAATGCTCCAAAAACTAAACCAATTCCTGCTGGGATTAATATTCCTAAATTAAAATTTGCAAGTGATGTTACATAGAGTTCATACAATCCTAGTGTTGATAAAATAACTGCACTATCGACCCCTGGTATTATTGAAGATGCTGCAACAGCAACTCCTAACAAAATTGATTGTAGTAAGTTTGGATTTTCAATTTGAGGAAAGGATCCTTTATTTACAGTAAATAAATAAATTCCAAGTATTGCCGAAATTATTATTATGGCATAATACTTATTTGAAAACCATTCTTTTTTTACTTCATTATAAAATAATGGGATTGTTCCTATTACAAGTCCTAAAAAAGTAAAACGCGTTTGCATTTCAAAATTACTCAAGAAAAAATCTATTACTTTACTAAATAATAATATTCCAACTCCAAATCCTAAAAACAATGGAACTAGAAATAAAATATTTTTTTTGAAGTTTTTAAATAGAGTCCCAATTGCATCAATTGTTTTTTGGTATAATCCAAAAATAACTAGTAAAACACTTCCACTTAAACCTGGTGCTATTCCGCCTATTCCAACGATTATACCTTTTAAAAAGTTTTTCATTATTTATATCTCCTAAATTCTTATAGTTTCTTAATAAATTCTGCACAATTTTGAGCTGCTTTTTTCACAAATATATTATAATCCATTTGATTGTTTCCATTTGGAATGTCTGATATTGCTCTTATTACTACAAATGGTATGTTATTTAAAAAACATACCTGAGCAATTGCAGCTCCTTCCATTTCTACGCAATCTGCTTGGAATTTTGAATGTATTTTTTCTTTCATCTTTTTATCTGTGCAAAAAATATCTCCTGAGGCGATATTGCCTACAATAATATTTATTCCCTTTATTTTAATTTTTTCACATTTTTCAATTAAATTTTTATCACTTTTAAAAATTTTTCCTGTTTGGCTAATATAGCCTTTTTCATGTCCAAAAGCTGTTATGTCAAAATCATGCTGAACAAGTTCTTTTCCTATAACAATATCCCCAATATTTAAACTACCACTCAATCCACCTGCTACGCCTATGTTAATAATCATTTGAATGTCAAAATAATCTATTAAGACTTGTGTTGTCCTTGCAGCATTCACTTTGCCCACTCCACACTGAACTAAGCAATAGTGTTTTGATTCTATATCTCCTTGAAAAAATTCTAGTCCATTAACTATTTTTTTTGCTTTATTATTCATAATTTCTTCAATTGCTTGTTTTTCCTCATTTGTTGCTACAATTATTCCTGTAAATTTTTCCATAAAATCACCTTTATTATTTTACAATATTCTAATGGATTAGTCAATATTATTTTATAGTTATGTTTTTGTCTTTTAGGCGCTTTCTGTCTTGTTTTGTCGTTTTTTGTCGAATTGCAAAGTATTTGTTTGCTTACCAAATAAAGGCTTTTGCGGGTTTGGGTTAATTTTTACTCCTGTGTTTTATTTTGTGCATTTTTTGTTGACATTTTGAATATTTTGTTTTATAGTATATTAGGTAATTTGAATTTTTTCAAAATTATGTCAATTGATTTTATAGTATTTTATTTCAAATTAAGGAGTGTTTTCATATGATACATTTTGTTTTATGTGATGATAGTCTTCAATTTTTAAATAGATTAGAAAAATCTTTTGAAGGAATATTTGTTAAAAATGATATTCCTGCTAAAATATCATTCAAATCTTCCAATGCCTATGATGTTTTAAATTATGTAAGTAGCAATTCTGTTGATGTCCTAGTTTTAGATATTAATTTAAAGTCAACAATTAGTGGTTTTGATATTGCAGATAGTGTTCGAAAGAAAAATAAAGATGCTTATATAATTTTTTTAACTGGTCATTTAGAATATGCCTTGGTTGCATATAGGTATAAGACTTTTGACTATATTTCTAAACCAGTGTGTGATGAACGCCTCGAAGAAACTGTGCTTCGTTTAATTGAAGACAGAAAAAAAACTGTTTCGAAGTTTATTAAGATAAATAATAGCACTGTTATTAAGTTAGATGATATTAACTATATTAAAAAAGATGGTATGAAGTTAATCTTTTGTACAGCTAGTAAAGAATATGAGATATATAGTTCTTTTTTAAAGATTCAAGATTGCCTACCAGACAATTTTGTAAGATGTCACAAAAGTTATATCGTAAACATCAATAAAGTAGCTAACTTAACGACAAGCGAAAATTTAATTTTGTTTGAACATAACACAACCTGTTATATAGGTGCTAAATATAAAAGCAAATTTTTGGAGGTCTTGAATTATGGAAACTATGCACATGTTCTGGAATGCGTTAACAAGTGAAAATCAATTGATTATGAGTATTATTAGCATACCTTGTACTTTCTTAGAGGTTTATCTATATATGCAAATTTTTACTACAATTCTGAAAATAGAAACAGACAAAAAGAAAAAACTTATATTTGTTGTTTTATATTCCATTGTGGCTTTATTAAATACTTACTTTGGAGTTATGCCATTTAATACATTTATTAATGCTATTGCATTGCCTCTGTTTATTTTGATAATATTTAAAACAACTATTTTAAAAGCTTTCCTAGGTGAAATCATTACTTACTTTGTTGTAATATTAATAAGTGTATCATTATTGCCACTTTATACAAAAACATTGAATATAGCTACTTCTGCAACTACAACTATTCCGGTATATAAATTGGGTTTTTCACTTGCATTTTATAGTTTCTTATTTTTTATTTACAAATTTTGCAAACATTTTGATATAAATATATCTGATTTTGATAAAATAAAAGGGAAAAATGAAATAGTACTCATACTTAATTTTATAGTTGGTTCACTCGCTATTGGGTTTGAATATTTTATACTTTTCAATTACATTGACTATATTCCAAACTTCTTGGTATTTATGGGCTTATTTATACTTCTTGTATATTTTTCACTAAACATATTAAGTTTGTTTAGAACTAAAAAATTAGAAGCAACTACTCAAAGCCTAGAAGAACAGAAATTAGTAAACCAAACTTTAAACACATTACATGATAACATTAGAGGTTTTAAGCATGACTTCAACAATATTGTTCAAGCCATTGGTGGTTACCTTGGAACAAATAATATTGAAGGATTAAAATCATATTACAAAGATTTACTTGAAGAATGTCATCTAAATAATAACTTATCTGTTCTAAACCCTGAACTAATAAATAACTCTGCAATATATAGTTTATTATGTGATAAACATTGTAAATGCCAAGAATTACATATAAACCTTAACCTTGATATCTTGTGTGACCTAAGTAATTTAAACATAAAAATGTATGAACTTTCAAGAATACTTGGAATCCTTTGTGATAATGCCATTGATGCCGCTTCTCATTGTGAGAAAAAGATTGTAAATATCACATTCAAAAAAGATAAGAAAAATAATGCTAACTTAATTATTATTCAAAACACTTATGCAAACAAAAATGTTAATATAGATAGAATTTTTGAAAAAGGTTTTACTTCTAAAGATGAAGTCGATAATAAACATAGCCATGGTCTAGGTTTATGGGAAGTAAGAAAATATTTAAGTAAAAGCAAAAACTTGGATTTATATACCACAAAAAATGATGAATTTTTTTCGCAACAATTTGAAATATATAATTAATTTATGTAGTCTAGGTTGTACACTCCCTAGACTACATTTTTATGCTAATCTTTTTTTATTAGTGATGCTGGCATTTTTGGTTGGTGCCAATTAATTAGTACAAAAGATGCTGTGTTTGTGCTTCTTGCATATTTTTCAGCTATTTTTGCTAATAATTTTAACATTGAAATCCCTCCTTTTTTCATTATTTTTATATATGTATCCTTATAAAGTACAAATTAAGGTTTGTTGTTCATTCTATATGCTTCTTCATATCCATACTTGTTTCCAGCTATTCTGTACATAACTTTTGTTGTTGAAATGGTTTGAAAAAGTACTCCAAACAAAAGTATATTTGCTATTATCCTGCTACTAATAGTTACTGCTACAATAATCATTATTGACATTATTATATATGATAATACCTTTTTTATTTTCCTTTCTTTCTTCCTTAAAATTGGTACATCTTCAGTATCTGCTGGTGCATACCAAGTAATCATAAGCATTGAAAATCCCCATATTAAGATCGCTAATAAATATGTAACTTTTTTTTCAATTAATACATATTTTCCAATTAATGCTATGCTTATATAGAAAATTGATGTAGCTAAAACGCATTTTACATGTGTTTTAAAGTGTGCCCCTCCAACTACAGCTCTGTATGGTGTTATTAGTAATATAGTCAATAGTACTAAATCCAATACTCCTGAAACCCAAGCCAAAAATAATACTATAAATGTTTTTGGAACTTCACCAATTGCTAGTTGTAAACCATAATTTATAACCTCTGCTCTTTCATCATCTATCTCCGGCATTTTTTTTCGTATTCTTAATGTCAATTTGTTACAGAGTGTTTCTACCATTATCCTCACCTCTGTTTTTCTTTCTCTTTGATGGTCTTATTTTATAATATATTTTTACATGTTGCATATTTATTATATGAAATATGCAAAAATCCTATATGAAAACTTTTAAATTTGTTTTCATATAGGATTTTGAGTATTTGGTAAAATTTACATAATTATTATGCTTCCCATCTTCCATATATTCCGCAAGGTAGCACTAGATTTGAATTTGCCATTGGTAAACCTATTTCACCTGATGTTATTTTCCCTTTAAATTGAGATAGATTAAGTTTTAAAATATTGCTTAAAACTTCTGCAGATATACCAGTTGTGTATGAATTAATTAGAAAAAATAATGGTTCTTTGCTTAGAACTTTTGCACATAATTCAACTAGCTCTGATATATTATTTTCAAATTGCCATACTTCGCCTGATGTTCCCCTTCCATAAGATGGTGGATCCATTATAATTGCATCATAAGTATTTCCTCTTCTAATCTCTCTTTGAACGAATTTAATAACATCATCAACTATGTAACGAATTGGTTTATCCTTTAAACCTGATGAAGCTATGTTCTCTTTAGCCCATGCTACCATGCCTTTTGAGCTATCTACATGGCATACAGTTGCTCCGGCTGCTGTGCATGCAACTGTTGCTCCACCTGTGTATGCAAATAAGTTTAGTACTTTTATATTTCTTTTTTCCTTCTTTATCTTGTCCATCATCCAATCCCAGTTTACTGCTTGTTCTGGGAAAAGGCCTGTATGTTTAAACCCCATTGGTTTAATGTTAAATGTTAAGTTTTTGTATCTTACTTGCCATGCCTCTGGAAGCCTTACTTTGTAGTCCCATGCTCCTCCACCTGTTTTGCTTCTATTATATTTTGCATCAGCTTTTTTCCATTTTTCAGGAAAGCTTTTGTTTTTCCATATAATTTGTGGATCTGGTCTTATAAGCACATATTTTCCCCATCTTTCTAATTTTTCTCCACTTGCCATGTCTATTATTTCATAATCTTTCCAATTTGTTGCTATGTTCAATTTTCTCTCTCCTTTATATCTTTTTTAATAAATTTACAAACGAATATATTAAAACTGTATTTACTGTTGTGCATATTCCAAATAAAATTAAACCTATCATTATAATTTTACTTGTGAAGCTTGGCTTTTCTGGTACCTCTTCAAAATTATCACTCCAGCATTTTGTATCTGAAACATCCATCATACATATTCCCCCTTACTTTTATTTATATTCAAGTAAGTGTTCATATATGATAATTTTTAATCCAAAAATTCTTTGATATTTCTAGCTAAATCGGGATTTATTCCTTTTATTTTTGTTAATTCTTCTATATCTGCCTTTTTAATATTTTCTACGCTTCCAAAATGTTTTAAGAGTTCTTGTTTTTTCTTTTCTCCTACACCTGGAATATCATCTAATTTAGATTTAGTCGCTTCCTGCTCTCTTAATTTTCTGTTATATTCTATTGCTACATTATGCACTTCATCTTGCATTCTAGTTACAAAATTTAGCTGTTCTTCTGATAAAGTTATAACTTGTCTGTTCTCATCTATTAAGTTTTTTGTTTGATGTTTATCGTTTTTTACCATTCCGAAAACCGGAATTTCAAGGTTGTATTTTTGAATAGCCTTCTTAATTGCTCTTATTTGTGTTATTCCACCATCTGCGAAAATTACATCTGGCAAATTTCCAAATCCGCCTTTTGGGTTATCTATTGAGTGTTTTAACCTTCTTGTTACAACCTCTTCTGTACACCTTGGGTCATCTTGTGTAAATACTGTTTTTATTTTGAATCTACGGCTTAAATTTCTCTTTATAACTCCATCTATTGCTACACACATTCCTGCTACCATATAGTCTCCTGATAGGTTTGAAATATCAAAACACTCTATTTTTCTTGGAAGTTTTTCAATTTTTAATGCTTTTTTTAGTCCCAAAACCATGTCTTGTTTTTCTTTCGTTTTGTTTTCTAAAGTGATTTTTGCATTATTTACGCACATCTCCACAAACCTTAATTTTTCGCCTTTTTGAGGTGTTTTAAACTCTACTTTTTTTCCGGCTTTATCTGTGAACAATTTTTCTAAAATTTCGCTATCTTTAATCTCTTCTTGAAGCATTATTTTGCTTGGGAATTCTAGTTTGTTCATGTAGTATTGCTTTACAAAATCAGAAAGTATTGTTTTTGTTTCTTCACCTTGCATGTTGTCTAAAAAATAATGTTCTCTTCCTATCATTTTGCTATTTCTAACAAAGAATATTTCTACAACACAGTCAATTTCATTTTTATAAACACCTATAACATCTATTGCCTTTTCGTTTATATTTGAAACCTTTTGTTCTTGTGAAAATCTTTCTATTGCAGATGCCCTATCTCTCAGTCTTGCTGCTGTTTCATAATCTTGCTTATCTGAAGCATCTTTCATTTCTTGCTTTATTTGTTTTACTATACTTTCTGTTTTTCCCTCTAAAAGCATTATAATCTGGTCTATTTGTTTTTTATAATCTTCTTTTGAAACATAATTAACACATGGTGCTAAACATCTCTTAATATGGTAATTTAAGCATGCTCTTTTATTTGATTTAAAAGTTTTGCACTGCCTAATTTGGAACCTTTCCTTTATAAAGTTAATCATTTCCTTTGCTGCATAAGGATTAGCATAAGGGCCAAAATATCTTGAACCATCATTTTTTATGCTCCTTGTATAAAAAACATTTGGATAATCTGATTTTACATCTATTTTAATATATGGGTATGCTTTATCATCTTTTAAAAGCACATTGAATTTGGGCATATTCTTTTTAATAAGATTACACTCTAAAATCAACGCTTCTGCTTCATTATCCACAACTATATATTCAAAGTGGTCTATTAATGAAACCATTTTTTGAATTCTGGCTGTTTTATTTGTTTTTCTAAAGTACCCGAGTCACTCTATTTTTTAGGGATACTGCTTTTCCTACATAAATAATAGTGTCGTTTTTATCCCTCATAATATAAACTCCCGGTTTTGATGGGAGTTTTTTAAGTTCTGCGTTTATATTAAACATTTTCAAAATATCCTATATATGGAAGATTTCTGTATTTTTCATCTACATCTAAGCCATAACCTACAACAAATTTATCTGGAATGTCAAAACCAACATAATCTGCATCTAGTTTGCAAACTCTTCTTTCTTTTTTATCTAGCATTGAACATATTTTAATACTTTTTGGTTCTTTGCTTTTTAGATATTCTTTTAAGTATGATAGAGTTCTTCCTGTATCAACAATATCTTCAATAATAATAACATCTTTACCTTTTATATCACCTTGTAGGTCTACTTTCATTTCAATTACTCCTGTGCTATTTTGGCCATGATAACTAGATACTCTAATAAATTCAAAATTAATATCACAAGGCATTTTTTTAGCTAGCTCAACAGTAAAAAATATTGAACCTTTTAAAATACAAATAAAAGTAATTTCTTGTCCTTTGTAATCATTGTAAATTTGTTTTGCAAGTTCTTCTAATCTTTGTTGAATTTTCTCCTCGCTTATTAAAACTTTAACATTCTTTAAATCTTCCATTAATACTACCCCTTTTTTTGAAAAATAAGTTACTATTTTATTATACACTCTTTCTAAACATTTGACAAGATTTTTCTGTAATATTTTTATCATTTTTTGCACAAAATAATGGTAAAATGTTGATATTTGCGCTATTTTATGGTATTATAATTAATTGTGAAAAGGAGTGATTTATTTTTATGAAATTCGATGAATGGGAAGATTTCAATGGTGGAGAATGGAGACACGAAATTAATGTTAGAAACTTCATTCAAAAGAACTACACACCTTATGAAGGTAGTTCAGAATTTTTAGCTGGTCCTACAGAAAGAACTAAAAAGTTATGGGATACAGTTTTAGATTTGTATAAGAAAGAAAAAGATTCTAAGGGCGGTGTTTTAGATGTTGATGCTACTACTGTTTCAACAATTACTAGCCATCCTGCTGGATATATTAATAAAGACTTAGAGCAAATCGTTGGTTTACAAACAGATAAACCTTTAAAAAGAGCCATTATGCCTAATGGTGGTATTCGTATAGTTGAAAAATCTTGTGAAGCAATTGATGTAAAACTTTCACCAGAAGTTGAAACTATATTCAAAAATTATAGAAGAACTCATAATGATGGAGTTTTCGCAGCTTATACTCCAGAGATAAGAGCTGCTAGAAGTTCTCATATTATAACAGGACTTCCAGATGGTTATGGTAGAGGAAGAATTATAGGTGATTATAGAAGAATTGCTTTATATGGTATTGATGCTTTAATTAAAGACAAACAAGAAGTTATGCAATCTCTAGAAGTACCTTCTATTTACACAGAAACAGTAAGAGACAGAGAAGAAGTTCATGACCAAATTGAAGCATTAAATGAATTAAAAGAAATGGCTGCTTCTTATGGATTTGATATATCTCGTCCAGCTGCAAATGCTAAAGAAGCTATTCAATGGGTATATTTTGGTTACTTAGGTTCAACAAAAGAACAAAATGGTGCTGCAATGAGCTTAGGTAGAACATCTACCTTCTTAGATATCTATATTGAAAGAGATATCAAAAAAGGTATCTTAACTGAAGAAGAAGCTCAAGAATTAATGGATCATTTCGTTATGAAATTAAGATTAATTAGATTCTTAAGAACACCTGAATACAATGAATTATTCAGTGGAGACCCAGTTTGGGTTACTGAAGGTATTGGTGGTATGGGAATTGATGGAAGAACTTTAGTTACAAAAAACTCTTTCAGAATGTTACATTCACTTGTAAACTTAGGCCCTGCTCCAGAACCAAATATGACAGTTCTATGGTCTACAAGATTACCAGAAGGATTTAAAAAATATTGTACAAAATTATCTATTGAAACATCTTCAATTCAATATGAAAATGATGATTTAATGAGAGAATTCTGGGGAGATGATTATTCAATTGCATGTTGCGTTTCAGCTATGAGAACAGGTAAACAAATGCAATTCTTTGGTGCTAGATGTAACTTAGCAAAAACATTACTATACGCTATAAATGGTGGTAGAGATGAATTAACAGGAAAACAAGTTGCTTCAAAATTTGAACCTATTCGTTCTGAATATCTAGATTATGATGAAGTTATGGAAAAATTTGATAACATGATGGATTGGGTTGCAAGAGTTTATATAAATGCATTAAATATCATCCACTTCATGCACGATAGATATTCTTATGAAAAACTAGAAATGGCTTTACATGACCAAAATATTTTAAGAACTATGGCTTGTGGTATCGCTGGTTTATCAGTTGTTGCAGATTCACTTTCAGCTATCAAATATGCTAAAGTAAAAGTAATCAGAGATGAAACAGGTTTAGCTGTTGATTACCAAGTTGAAGGAGATTTCCCAAAATACGGTAATGATGATGACAGAGTTGATAATATTGCAATTGAAGTAGTTAAGAGATTTATATATAAATTAAGAAAACAAAAAACATATAGAAATTCAAAACCAACTCTATCAATTCTTACAATAACATCAAATGTTGTTTATGGTAAGAAAACAGGTAATACACCAGATGGCAGAAAATCAGGAGCTCCATTTGGACCAGGTGCAAACCCTCTACATGGTAGAGATACACACGGTGCTTTAGCTGTATTAAATACAATTGCTAAGTTACCTTATACTTATGCAGAAGATGGTATTTCTTACACATTTGCCATAACACCAAAAGCATTAGGAAAAGATGAAGATTCAAGAATCGCAAACTTAACAGCCTTACTAGATGGATACTTTGCAAAACGTAGCCACCATGTAAATGTTAATGTTTTCGATAGAGCATTATTAATTGATGCTATGGAACACCCTGAAAAATATCCTCAACTTACAATAAGAGTTTCAGGATATGCTGTAAATTTCGTAAAATTAACAAGAGAGCAACAATTAGATGTTATCAATCGTACAATACAAGAAAGTATTTAATTTGTAAGCTTTTTATATAATGTGGTATAATATATGTAGGGGTTATTTTCCCCTACATATTTATTTTCAAGAAAGGAGTTTTTTAAAAATGGAAGATTTAACAGGTAGAATTCATTCAGTTGAAACATTTGGAACAGTTGATGGTCCAGGAATTAGATTTGTAATTTTCTTTCAAGGTTGTGCTCTAAAGTGTAAATATTGTCATAATAGAGACACTTGGAACCCTAATACCCGGAAATCCTGTAAAAGTTTCAGAATTAATAGATAGAATAAAAAAATATGAAGAATATATAAAGCTTTCAAAAGGTGGTGTTACTGCATCCGGTGGTGAACCTTTATTACAGCCTAAATTTTTAATTTCACTATTTACAGAATTAAAAAAGCTAGGATTTCATACAGCACTTGATACTTCTGGTATGTTTCCACTAACAGATGAAATAAAACAAGTTTTAAGTTTAACTGATTTAGTTTTATTAGATATAAAACATATTAACGATGAAAAATGTAAAGATTTAGTTGGTTTTTCAAACAAACTAGAATTAGAATTTGCAAGATATTTAAGTGATAACAATATTCCAATGTGGATAAGGCAAGTTTTAATTCCTGGATATACTGATGATGAGAAAGATTTAATCGATTTAAAAAATTTCTTAAAAACATTAAAGACTGTTCAAAAGGTTGAATTAAACGCTTACCATACATTAGGTGTTTATAAATGGGGTGAGTTAGGTTTCAAATATCCTTTAGAAGGTGTTAGACCTGCAAATGCCGATGATGTAGCAAGAGCAAAACGCATTTTAGAAATATAATTTCAAAATGCGTTTTCTTTTTTCATCATATTTCATTCTTTATTTAATATATTTTAAATAAAGGAGCTTGTTTATGTTTAAATGTATAATAATCAAACTAAAGTCTTTATTCTGGCCTTGTATCATTTGTAGTTTTATTATATTTTTGCTAGTATTCTCAAACACCAACTTAGTTGCAGCAAAAACTGGTCTAAGTTTATGGGCCAATTCTGTATTACCTTCTCTTCTCCCTTTTTTCATTGCTACAGAACTTCTAGGTTATACAACGGTTATATCTTATTGTGGAAAAATACTAAATAAGCTAATGCGCCCAATTTTCAATGTTCCTGGAGAAGGTGCTTTTGCATTGATTATGGGAATTATTAGTGGTTACCCTGTAGGTGCTAAAATTGTAGCTAATTTAAAGGAACAACATTTATGTAGTGATATTGAAGCTGAAAGATTAATTGCTTTTACTAACAATTCTGGTCCTTTATTTATCATAGGTACTGTTGGTGTAAGTATGTTTTCAAGTGTTTCTTTGGGAATGCTTTTATTTCTTTGCCACTTACTTAGCTCTTTGACAGTTGGCTTTTTATTTAGATGGTGGAAGTCTTCGAAAGAAAAAAAATTAAGAGATTCTACTTATTCTAATCAGTCTTCTACTCTTTCTTTTTATAACTTAGGAGAATTGCTATCTAAGAGTATTGTGAATTCTATTAGTACAGTTTTGTTAATTGGTGGGTTTGTAGTTTTGTTTTCAATTATAATTTCTATACTAAATACAAGTGGCTTTTTACATATTCTTTCATCACAACTTTTTAATTTGCTTGGAATTCCTGAAAACATTAGTTTAGGATTTTTTATGGGTGCTATAGAAATTACTAATGGTTTATCTTTTATTACAACCTTACCCGCTGAGTCTTTAAACTTCAAGTTAGTTTTTGCCTCTCTAATTTTGGGATTTGGTGGTTTTTCTGTACTTTTACAAGTTTTAAGTATTACCTCTAAAGCTAAAATTTCAATTAAACCATATTTTTGGGGGAAACTACTCCAATCAATTTTAGCAGCATTTTTTACATTTTTGTTTATATAAAAAAAGATAGGCCATCGCCTATCTTTAAATCTTAAATTAATCAATATTATTATAATCTTTAATTTTCTTGTAAGCAAATATTGCAGATACACCACATAGAACAATTACTAACCATGGTAATTCATCTTCCAAACCTGTATTTGCTAAATTCCCTGAAGCATTAGTATTAGAATTAGTATTTGTGTTTGTAGGAATACTAACATTAATATTTGTTTCTCCATCTTTAATGCTATTTGTTATATCTATGGTTTGATTAGTATTTGTATTTGTACTTCCACTTGTCCATTCATTAAATTGAATATTTCCTGTATTTGTTGCTAATGCTACTACATTAATGCTTATTACTACAAAAACCACTAGAGCTACTATACTAATTATTAATTCTCTCTTTCCTAAACTCATATTATCTCTCCTTATATTATATTATTAATACTACTCTTATATTTATACTATATTTCTGTAAAAAAATCAAGACTTTTTGTAAAATTTTATACTTTTTTTTGTATTTTTTTCATTTCTTCATGTCTTTTTATTTTTTGAGTAGTTGTTTTAATAAGTTCCTCTTCTGTTACGATTATTTCTTTTACATACTTATATGCTGGCATTGTTTTGTTTATCTCTTTTATTTTTTCCCATAATGTTTCTTTTATTTCTTCCTCAGAGCAAGCTCCATATACCTCTTTCATAATATCTTTATCATAAACAATTTTTGCACATATCTTTAAGTCTATTTCATCATCTTCTTCTGGTCTTCCATATACAAAGCTTTCCTTAACGCCTTCTATTTTATTAATAACAGTTTCAATTTCTTCTGGGAAAACATTTTTGCCATTTTTCAATACTATTACGCTCTTTTTTCTTCCACATAAGAATAAGAATCCTTTTTTGTCAACATAACCTAGGTCTCCTGTATTGAACCAACCCTTATCAAGAACTGCTTTTGTTGCTTCTTCATTTTGGTAATATCCAAGCATTACTGTTGGACCTTTTACAAAAATTTCGCCTATTCCATTTTCATCTTTATTTACAATTTTTAGCTTTACACTTGGAAATACTTTTCCAACAGATCCAATTTTTTGTTCAAAATCTGTACCTGCTGATATTACAGGTGAAGTTTCTGTTAGCCCATATCCTTGAACTGTTGTTATTCCTAGGTCATTAAATCCTTTCTCAACTTCTGGTGAAAGTGCTGCTGCACCATTTACCAATAGTCTTAGTTTTCCACCAAATCCATCTATTATGTCTTTAAAAATAACTCTTCTGAAATTTATTCCAACTTTTGAAATAATATTTGTAAGTTTTATCATTTTTTCAACTTCTGGAAGTTTGCCTTTTTTCTCAATATTTTTCATTAAGCGTTTATATATATTTTCATAAAGTGCTGGCACTGATATCATTGCAGTTATTTGATAATCTTTTATATCACTTGCTATATGTCTTATTCCTGCACAATAAGCTATACTTGATCCCCTTGATATTGGGTATAAAAATCCTACTGTACATTCGAATGTATGGTGTAATGGTAGAAAAGATAGCAGTGTATCTTTTTCATCTAAGTAAAGAACTTTTGCTATGTCCATTAAATTTGTTGCAATATTTTTGTGTGAAAGCATTACTGCCTTAGACATTGCAGTTGTTCCTGATGTAAATAGCATAAATCCCATTGTTTCATTATTTATTTTTGCATCTAGGAATTTTTTGTTTCCCTTTTCCATTAGTTCCTTACCATTTTTAACTAATTCTTTTTGTGAATAAACACCATTTTCTCTTTTTTCAAGATCCATTGAAATATAATATCTCAAATCTGTTGTTTGTCTTTTTCTTATATCTTGCATTACATCATCATATTTATTTGAATAGAAAATTGCTTCAACTCCTGAACGAACTATAAGCGTTTCTAGTTCATTTGCAGGAAGCATTTTATCTAAAGGAACCACAATCCCTGTTCCGCAAGCAATTGCCATATATGCCAAGCTCCATTCATAGCGATTATCTCCAATAATTGCTATTCTCTTTCCTGATAATCCCATATTAATAAGTTTTGTTCCTAAACTATTAATATCCTGTAAAAACTGGTTATATGTAATAAACTTAAACTCTCCTGCTACATCTGTTTTATACTTAAAAGCAGGTTTTGTTCCATACTTCTTTGCAGAAAGTTCAATCATTTCCTTCAAATTAGAAAACTTATCACACTTATGCAATTTCTTTTTAGCATTTACCTTTTTCACACATTCAAAATCTTCATCTTTTATATCTTTATACTGAAATAATTCCTTTAACTTTTTCCATTCCTCTTTATAACTCTTATCACTCTTGCCCATATAAGCACCTCTTTTTCATACTTTACTATTATACATTAAAATGGAACTTTTTTCAACTAATTATGTTATAATAATTTACAAAACATTTTTTGGGTTACATTTTCTCTTGACACCAGTGTTATAATAATTTTAGTTTTATGGAGGGTTTTATGTTAGATGATTTGTTGATTCCAGAAGATAAGCGAGTTACTATTGATTTGCATGATATGGAGCTTTTAGAGGCTCGTTATTATTTAGATAAATTGTTTGAAACATTGCCAGATGATATTATGGAAGTTGTGGTTATTCATGGCTATCGTAAAGGGCAAGTTTTGCTTAATATGGTGCGTAAAGAGTTTAAGCATCCTAGGATTAAGCAAAAAGTAATCCCTTTAAATAAAGGAATTACTTTGTTTTTAGTTTAATTCTTTGCTTATTTTATCTAAGTCTGGGTCTGCTAGGATTTCATCATATATGCTTATTTTCCTCATGCCATTTATTTGGCTTGCATTGTATCCCATACTTTTCAACTCATCGGCTTTATAGTTTGTTATTATACTGTACTTATCATTTTCTTTTACTATCTTCACAAGTATTTTACTTAATATTCCACCTTTTGTTCTTATGCAATAGCTTAAACCATTTTCATATATGATACTAGAATTTGGCACTCTTAAGCCTTCTTGCTCCCACCATATTAAGTCAAGTGATATTTTTCTATAACTTGTTAGATATTCTACTCCTTGTGTTATTTTTAACACCAAAAGCCTCTCATTTTTCTCATCACTTACATATACAACTTCAGCCGGAATTTCTTGGTTTGCTGATAATCTTATCTTTAACTTTGTTCCTACTTCCGCCCTTTTTGCTTCTTTAGTATCTGTTACTACTGCTATATAACATTCAAAATTATTTATTATTTTTGCTGAAGTATCACTTGATGATACTATTTGTCCTGTTGTTAAATTTAAGTCTTCTAAGGATTTTATGCTTAGCTCTTGAAAACTATTCGGTGTTAGTTTTTCTTCTAGCCCATCTACCCTATATGACACTATTCCTCCAATTTTCGAAGTTTCATATTTCGAACTACTACTTAATTGTTTTTCTATTGAAGCTCGCTCATTAATTAAGTTATTTATGTATGCACCTGATGGGCTAAGTTCCCCTGAAATTTTGGCTTTTTTAGTAATATACTTGTTGATTTCCACTTTATACTCTTTTATCTCTTGTAAATTATTCTTATTTTGTATTCCGTTTATTTTATTTTCAATTTGATTTTCAAGTGCTTTAATATCACTTGAAGGTAATTCTGTTTGCCCTTCCATTGCCTTCTGAATTTGATTGTTCAGCTCTGTTATTTTCGTATTCAGTTCTTGCTCATTTGAAACCTCATACCTGAAGATTGCTTCTCCAACAGAGGTTCTTTCTCCTTCATTCTTTATTTGAACTAATTTTTTTTGTTCCTCTGAATTTTTAATTACATACTCATTTCTAATTACATACCCTGTTAAAGTTTCTTCCTGAGATACTTTTCCTTGTTCTACTAAAAAGGAATCTGTTGGTTTTACTGCTAATAATATTATTTTATAAGCACAAAAAATTATTATACATATTATTAAGGATAACAAAAAGACTTGTAGTATATGGTCTACTACTTTGTTTTTTTTCTTGGCAATTTTTTTATTTTCTTTTTTCGTACTTTTCTTAGTCTTTGTTACCATTAACATTTCCCTCCTTTAGTTTTTTATCATAATATCAATATTATCCTCTATGCTGTTTTCTCCATTTAGCCATATTATGTTTTTGTTTTTTCTAAACCAGGTTAATTGTCTTTTTGCATAATGTCTTGTTTCTTTTTTTATTTTTTCTACCATTTCTTCTTTTGTTGTTTTATTTTCTAGGTATTCAACTACTTCTTTATAGCCAAGGCCTTGCATTGCTGTTGGAAATTTTTGATATTTATTTAAAATTCCTTGCACTTCATCAATCAAGCCTTGTTCTATCATTTTGTCTACCCTTTTTTCAATTTTTTCATATAATACTTGTCTATCCATTGTTATTGCAAATAATTTGTAATTATATTTAATTTCGCTCTTTCGTGACTCTAGTTCTTGCTCTGTTTTTGTTTTTCCTGTTTTATGGTATATTTCTAAAACCCTTATTATTCTTTTTTTATCATTCTCGCTAATTTTTTTCATTGCAACTGGGTCTATTGCTTGTGCCATATTATATAGTTTTTGAAGTCCCTGTTCTTCAGCTATTTTATTTAAACTCTCTCTATATTTTGTATCGATTTTTTCATCTTGAAATTCTATTCCTAGAATTAGGCTGTCTATATAAAGTCCTGTCCCTCCTACAATTATTGGCACTTTTCCTTTTGCTAGTATAGCTTCAATTGCTTTTTCAGCATCTTTTTTGAAACTTGATACACTATATCTTTCATCTGGAGAAACAAAATCGATTAAATAATGATTAATCCCTTGCATTTCCTCTGGTGTGATTTTTGCTGTTCCAATATTCATATCTTTATATATTTGCATGGAATCAGCTGAGATTATTTCTCCATTTATTCTTTTGGCAAGCTCAACTGCAAGATTGGATTTTCCAGATGCAGTTGGTCCACCTATTACATATACCGTTGGTTTCATTATTTTCTCCTATTGAATTTTCTTTCTAAATCTGCTTTCTCCATTTTAATTGCTGTTGGTCTACCATGTGGGCAAGTAAATGGATTTGGTAAAATTAATAATTTTTTCATTAAGTTATCTACTTCTTCTTTTGTAAGTGCCATGTTTGCCTTTACTGCTGCTTTGCAGGCAATTGTTGCTATAAATTTATCTTCTTTTTCTTGTTTAGCTGTAATTGCTACAGTATCAATTGTGTCTAAAATTTCTAAAAATAGCTCTTTTGTATCCATATCCATACAGATTGATGGAACACCTACTAGTCTAATTGTGTTGTCTCCAAATTCTTCTAGCATAAATCCTGCTTTTCTAAATAAATCAACATTTTCTTTTACTATTGCTTTTTCTTTATGTGATAGAGTTATTATGTCTGGTAATAGCATTATTTGAGAGTCTTTTTCAGCATTTTTATAATAATTCTTTTTAATTTCTTCATACATTACTCGTTCATGTGCTGCATGTTGGTCTATTATGTACATTTCATTGCCCATCTCAATTATCAAGTATGTTGAGAATACTGAGCCACAATACTTGTAAGAAGGCACTTTACTATAATCTTCATTGTCTTCAAACACTGAAAGATTTTTTCCATCTTCTAATGAATAGTTCGTTACTTTTTCAGCATCATCTTTATTTTCATCCTTTTTAATTCCAAATGTTTGGCTATACATCTTTTCAAAGTCAACATTTGTAGCTGGCTGCTCTGTTTCTTCAATAGATGTAGCTGGTGTAAAGTTTGGTGTTTCATTATTTTTGTAGGCAAATATCTCTTCTATTGCATTTTTTTCAACTTGTTCTTCTATCTCATTATTTTTCTTTTTAAAAATTCCAAAAAGTCCTACTTTTTTAGGTGTTTCCGCTTCATCTTCTTTTATTGTTTCAAACCTTTGAGTTGCTTGCATATTAACACTTGGTGTATTAGAAATTAAATTTTCTGGATTAGAAATTTTCATTTCCTCTTGTGTATCTTTTTCTTCTCTTCTTTCTTCTTCAGATTCCTTGTCAGGATTTTTTACTAAATCTCCTTTTAATAGTGCTTCTTTTATTGCATGATATACAGCTTTGAAAACTTTTTGTTCCTCTTGAAATCTAATTTCCAATTTGGTTGGATGAACATTTACATCAATTTTCCTTGGGTCCATATCTAAATTTAGTATTATAAATCCAAATTTTCCAATTGGTAATAATCCTTTATATGCTTGTTCTGCCCCTGCTGATAAAGTTTTATCTTTAATGAATCTTTTATTTACAAAAAATAATTGATAGCTTCTATTATTTCTAGCAATTTCTGGTTTTCCAATTACTCCTGTAACTTTTATATCTTCATATTGATATTCTACATCTATTAATCCTTCTGTTGTTTCTTTTCCATAGATGTTATATACAACTGTTTTTATATCTCCATTTCCATTTGTTTTTACTAGGGTTTTGGTTTCATTTGACAAACGAATAGCAACACCTGGATTTGCTAAAGCAATTCTTATTATAGTATCTTCTATATATCCGAAGTTCTGTGTAATCCTTTTTCAAAAATTTGTATCTTACTGGAGTATTGTAAAATAAATTGCTTACTGTAATTGTAGTACCATTTTGAGCACCTGTTTCCTCTTGTTCAACTACTTCTCCACCTTCAACAATAACTTTACTTCCCATAAAATCACTTTCAGTTTTAGTAACTACTTCTACATGAGAAATAGCTGCTATACTTGCTAAAGCTTCTCCTCTGAACCCCATTGACCTTACAGTCTCTAAATCTTCAGCTGTTCTTATTTTACTAGTTGCATGTCTTTCAAATGCAAATTTCACATCATCTTTTGCAATTCCTGAGCCATTATCTATTATTTTTATTTGCTTAATACCACCATTTTTTACTTCAACTGCTATACTTGTTGCTCCAGCATCAATTGAGTTTTCAACTAACTCTTTTACGACAGATGCAGGTCTTTCAATAACTTCACCTGCTGCTATCTGGTTTATTGTTAAATCATCTAATAAAACTATTTTTCCCATAATTATTCCTTCCTAAAATTAGTGTAATCCATATTCAACATAGTGCATTACACCATCTTTTTCTACTCCATTTAAACTTATAACCTCTCTGTTAGAAAAATTAACAGCAATGTCATCATTTACATCTGGAATATCAAATATAGAGTTAATATCGCTTGATGAAAAATATCTTATTTTACTGTTGTTAACATCATCTGTCTGAATATAATTTGATGTATCATTGTTTATGATTTCTTGCAAAGTATTCCTTTGTGATTGTGTAAGTTCACTACCTAATGTTGCAATATCATAGTTTTCTTCAATCATCAAATCCACTTTCTTTTGTATCACTTTCATATATGTTTCAAATTTTACAACTATTGATCTTTTATATGTTTCCATACCGTTGTAAAGCACTAATCCTGTAATTATTAATAGCACAATAACTGTACATAATAAAATTATTAAGGTTATACCTTTATTATTTTTCATAAGCTTCTCCTTTTGTTTTCACTTCGCATTTATTCTATCATATTGGCTTTTCTTTTTCAATAATTTTTATTGACTTTTTTATATTATGTGGTAAAATATTATTATGTTGCGGGTATAATTTAGTGGTAGAATTCCATGCTTCCGACCTGGTAGCGAGGGTTCGATTCCCTCTACCCGCTCCAATTGTAAAAGTTCTGTAAGTATGTATATTTATATACTTACAGAACTTTTTTCTTGCTATTTTAATGCAAAACTAATGCAGTAGTAAATTTGCTCAACTTAAAATTTCATTTACTCTGTTTTGTATCGCATTATAATCATACCCAGCATTTATTAACCTAGTTTTTCTATCTGCTCCATTGCCCCAATCCCCTCTTATTACTTCCTTTGCTAACTCATCAATGTTTTTTGAAGGTTTTGGTTCTGTTTTATTTCCTAATAATTTTTTGTTTACTATATTTTGTATTTCACTATAATCATATCCTGAATTTGTAAGTTTTGTTTTCCTATCTGTTCCATTGCCCCATTTTCCTGCTATTACCTCGTTTGCAATTTCTTCATTTGTTTTATTTTGACTTGGTTTAGTTTGTTCAGGCTGTTCTGGAACTGCATTTATTTTATTTGCTTCATCTATTATGTAATCCATTTTAGATAATAAATATTCACCAGGGCATGTTGTTGCTATATACATTTGATGCCATACTACTGTTTTTCCTTTTACTAAAGTTATATTATTTCTCTTTGCTACATCTGCTACTAATCTTATTAAGCTATTTAAAACTGTATCACTTATTGGCCAGTTTCCGCCTGCTGAACTATTAGATGTTTCTATTGTTACTGATTTGCAATTACTATCCCAATTTGAGTTAGACCATGCTGTATCTGCTTCATCTACATATTGTGCTATTCTGCCATCACTGCCAACTCCGTAGTGAGCACTAGCTTGCCTATTACCTTGAAAAATTCTGCCACACTGTTCAGCTGTTAAAACCCCTGCCATGTGGTGTATAGTTATTGTTTCTATTTTTCTTCCGCTTCTGCCACTCGAAAAATGTGTTGCTTTAATAAATTTTTCTGCTAATTTAGAATTACTCATTTTCCTCCCCCTTCCCTTCACTAAATTCTTTTTCTTGTTCTTCAGATAAAATTATTTCTTCATTATTATCTTCCATAAATATTCTCCTTTCTTATAATTAATATTATAAGAAAAACTATATATTCCTAAAACATTGCAAAAAAGGACCATGTTGCCACAGTCCCTTTCATTGATATTTGTTTTTAGCATCTTATGCTCTTTTTTTATTATCCGTTCTATATAGTAAATAATCTAAGGATACATTATAATAGTCTGCAAGTTTGCATAATGACTCTAATGATATATTTCTCTTATTACATTCATAATATGAATATGCAACTTGTGATATTTTTAACAATTTGCTTATTTCTATTTGGCTAAGGTCCCTATCTTCTCTTAAGTCTCTTATTCTTGTTTTCATTATCATAATAAAACACCCTTTCATCTATAATCATTTTCTAACTGATTATAAACTAAAAGGGGCTATTACATTGGTTTTTAAAACAAAGTGTTATTAATTAATTGCTTTTCTAACCACTCTGTCTGATATTGTTGATAAAATCTCATAATTTATTGTTCCACATTCTTTTGCAATTTCCTCAAGTGTTATTATTTTGTTATCCCATATAAATACTTCATCACCTATTTTTACATTTGGTATATCTGTTACATCTACCATAAAACTATCCATACAAATTGTTCCTACAATTGGGGCCTTTTTTCCTTTGATTATAACATGGCCTTTATTGCTCAAACTTCTTGGTATTCCATCTGCATACCCTATTGGAACATTTGCTATTTTTGTTTTTTGTGTTGTTATATAAGTTCTGTTATAGCTAATACTTGTTCCTTTTTCCACTTCTTTTAAAAAAGTTATTTTACTTTTTAAAATGCTTACTGGCTCAATCTCTATTGTATTTTTTAAGTTTTCACTTGGAAAATGTCCATATAGGATTATACCAGGTCTTACCATATTTCCTGGCAAATCTTTCATCTGAATTATTGCTGCACTATTGCCACAGTGTATATATTTTATATTTGGAATTTTTGTCTTTATTAATTCTACTGCTTTTTCAAATATTTCAATTTGTTTTTTAGTGTACTCTAAATCTGAATCGCTTGTTGCAAAGTGTGTAAATACACCTTCAATCTCAATATTTTTTAGTTTTAATGATTCCAAAATAAATGATTCCAAATTTTGAATTTGAATTCCTGTTCTTCCCATTCCTGTTTCTATTTCCACATGCACTTTGGAAATTTTGCCTTCTTGAAAAGATTTATTGTTTAATTCTTTTAGAAACTCTATATAGCAACAGCTTGATGTTAACTCATATTCAACAATATTGGGGATTTCCTCAATTGCAGGTTGGTTTATTACTACTATATCCCCTTTAAAATTTAACTTTTCTCTTGCAATTATTCCTTCATCTACAATAGCTGTTCCTATAATGTCTATTTTTTCTCTCTTAATAAATTCATTTACCGCTTCTAGCCCTATTCCATATCCTCCTGCTTTTAATACTGGTAGTATTTGCTTCTCTGGTTGGCATTTTTTTATTTTCTCATAATTATTCTGTAATGCTTTAATATTAATTATTAATTCAGTTGGTCTACTTTTCATAATTTTTTTCTCCTTTTTCTGTAGAAATTACTAAAATGTGGATTTTTATCCACATTTTACACTGTTTTTTCCACAATTATGTTTCCTTCTTTTTCTGTTATTACAATTTTATCCCCTTTGTGAATATTGCCATCTATTATTTCTTCTGCAATTTTGTCCTCTACTAGTGTTTGTATCGCTCTTTTCAAAGGTCGTGCTCCATATGTTTCATCTGTGCCTTTTTTAGTTATTAATTCTTTTGCTTTTTCATCTACTTCTACTTCTATATTCTGTTTTTCCAATCTTTGTTTTATTTTTTCCAACATTATATCTGCAATTTTCTTTATTTCTTCTGCTGTTAATTTATGGAATACAATTATTTCATCTATACGATTTATAAATTCTGGTCTAAACCCTTTTTTTAATTCTGATAATACTTCCTTTTTTATTTTTTCATATTCTTTTATCTCTTGATTGTCTATAGAGCTTGCAAAACCAAATGTTTTCTTCTCTGTAATTAGCCTTGCTCCTATATTTGATGTCATTATTATTACTGTATTTTTAAAATTTACAGTTCTTCCATGTGAATCTGTAAGCCTTCCATCATCTAAAATTTGAAGTAATATATTTAGTACATCTGGGTGTGCTTTTTCTATTTCATCAAACAAAATCACAGAATATGGTTTTCTTCTAACTTTTTCAGTTAGTCCTCCTGCTTCATCAAACCCTACATATCCTGGTGGTGTGCCTATTAGTTTAGATGTTGAATGTGATTCCATGTATTCAGACATATCTATTCTTATCATTGAATTTTCATCGCCAAATAAACTTTCAGCTAATGCTTTTGAGAGTTCTGTTTTCCCAACACCTGTTGGTCCTAAGAACATAAATGAACCTATTGGTTTGTTTGGATCTTGAAGTCCTATTCTGCTTCTTTTTATAGCTTTTGAAACTGCTTTTACTGCCTCACTTTGTCCTACAACTCTTTTTTGAATTAGGTTTTCTAAATTTTTTAATTTTTCATTTTCATCTTGAGATACTTTTTTTACTGGAATTCCTGTCCAATTACTTATTACTTCTGCAATTTCTTCTTCACCTATTTGGTTTATGCTGTTATTTGTTTTGTTTTTCCATTTTTGCTTCTGCTTTTCTAATTTTTCTTTTTCCTTTTTTTCTAAATCTCTTAATTCTGCTGCCTTTTCAAAGTTTTGTGCTTTTATTGCTTCTTCTTTTTCTTGGGTTATGTTTTGTATTTTTTCCTCTAAAACTTTTATTGTTGTTGGTTCTGTAAAGCTTTTTAATTTTGCTTTTGAAGCTGCTTCATCTATTAAGTCTATAGCCTTATCTGGTAGGAATCTGTCATTAATATATCTGTTTGAAAGATTTGTAGCTGCATTTATTGCTTCATCTGTGATTTCTACATTGTGGTGAGCCTCATATTTATCTCTTATTCCTTTTAGAATTTGAATTGTGTCTTCAATGCTTGGCTCGTTTACCATTATTGGGCCAAATCTTCTTTCAAATGCACTATCTTTTTCTATATATTTTCTATATTCATTTAAAGTTGTTGCACCTATTATTTGAATTTCTCCCCTTGCTAAAAGTGGCTTTAAAATATTGGCTGCATCTATTGCTCCTTCTGCAGCACCAGCTCCTATAATTGTGTGAAATTCATCTATGAAAATTATTATATCACCAGATTTTTTTACTTCTTTTAAGGCTTTTTTTATTCTTTCTTCAAAGTCTCCTCTGTATTTTGCACCAGCTACCATTCCTGATATATCAAGAGAAACTACTCTTTTTCCTTTTAAATTTTCTGGAACTTCTCCTGCAATTATTTTCTCAGCCAGACCTTCAATTATTGCTGTTTTTCCAACACCTGGTTCGCCTAGTAAACATGGGTTATTTTTTGTTCTTCTTGAAAGAATTTCTATAATCCTTTCAATTTCAACTTTTCTACCTATTACTGGGTCTAGTTTTCCTTCCTTTGCAAGCTTTGTTAAATCGCTTCCAAATTGATTTAATGTAGGAGTATTTTGAAAACTATTTTTGCTTGTTTTTTCTAGTTCACCATTTCCATTATCTTTTGTTTCATATTCATTTATTACTTTTACAATTTCATTATATAACTTTTGTGTATCTAGTTTTAGTTCACTTAATATTCTTACTGCAACACTATCTGGTTCCCTCATTATACCTATCAAAATGTGCTCTGTGCCTATATATTCTGAGCCTAGTCTGCGAGCTTCTCTAAAGGCGTTTTCTATTATTCTTTTAGTCCTTGGAGTTAAGCCAAGTGTATGTTTTTCTTGGTTCGTTCCAACTCCTATTAGTTCTTCGATTTTTTCGTGTACCGCTTCTGGTGTAATGTTTTGGTTTTCAAGTACTTTGCTTGCAATTCCATTTTCTTCTTTTACCAATCCATATAAAATATGTTCTGTTCCTACATAGTTATGTCCTAGCTCTTTTGCTGCTGTTTCAGCAAATTGAATTGCTTTCTCAGCCTTTTTTGTAAATTTATATGTCATAATAACCTCCTGTTTTTTTGCAAATATCTTTTAAATAGATTATGAACGATTTTATTCTTTATATTCTATAACTGACCCAATTATTCCTGCATCATTTTTTAATTTTGCCGTGATTATTTTTGGAGCTACTTGATTGTTGAATAAAAAATTCTTTTCATTTAACTTTTTCACAAGTTTATCTAGTAGCAAATCTTTAAAATAAACAAAGCCTCCTCCTATTGATATTGTTTCTGGCTCGAAGATATTTATAAGATTTGCTAGGCCTATGCTTAGATTATCAATATATTCATCTATTATGCTTTGAGCTTTGTCTAAATTGTTTTCAAGTAATTTTTTTATTTCTATACCGCTTAAATTTTGAACACCAAATACATTTTGAATATTGTTTTTAAATGCACTCATTGAGGCATATTTTTCAAAGCAGCCTTTTCTTCCACAGTTACACATTATCCCATCTTTTTCGATTACCATATGGCCTATTTCAAAGCCTTCATATTTTTTAGGTTTTAAAAGCTTTCCGTTTAAAAAAACTGCTCCACCTATACCTGTTCCAATTACTAAAAACAAAGCATCATCATACTTCTTCAATCCACCATACTCCTTTTCAGCAATTGCTGCACATTTAGCATCATTCCTAAGTGAAATAGGTATGTTAAAGTATTTATTAATTTCAGAAACTATATTAAAGTTTTTAATGTGCAAATTATCTGCTTTAATTATGTGTGTTTCAGAAACTGTACCAGGAATAGCAATTCCAATTAAACTTATATCTTGAATCTTAATCTTCTCTTTCTCCAAAATTCTAGTTATCAGCTCAATAATACATTTAACCAACCTCATCCCATAATCTTCGTTTTTATCCCTATTATCTATATCCAACTCCTCTTTAGCAACAATCTTACCATTATCATTAATAAGCCCAATCCCAATATGGCTTCCCCCAACATCAACACCAATTTTCATATAAAGCACTTCCTTTCTTTTGTAATAATATATTACATTTTCTGCAAATATGCAAGTTGCTTTTTTTCTGATTTTCTTGTTTCTTTCCATGCACAAGAAAAAACTGTGCATATCAAAATTCAATTTTGAATTTACACAGTTATATTTTAACACTCCCTACTATCGTTTATTCAATTACCAAATCGCCTGCAAGCTTACAGATTTACATAAAGTGCGGAACGACTACCGACGGTCGGGGTTACTGCCGTTAGGATCGTTGTTGCCACGATAACTCGCTGAAAAACTGTTACTGTAATAGCCGGCCCCTGTAAACTCGATAATCTGAAGAGCGGGACTCCGTAGTCCATTCAAAAACATTGCCTTCTAAGTCATATACATTTTTTGAAACATCATTATAAGCTATTGTCCCGGAATAATTTTCGCTATATCCTATTCCTCCTGTTAAATATGGTTTTGTTGTAAATTCTGAGGATTTGTGTCCTACATTTACAGCTTGTTTTACATTATAGTTTTCAGTATTCACAAACTCTAATACTTGGTCATGGCATGCTCCTAGTATCATGCTACTTTTTACTCCGTTTAGTTTTTTATTTGCTGAATATGCTTTTTGTTGTCCATACATATAGTACCAATTTATATTGCTTATTCCTGTATTTGTTCCAGCTACTACTTTTACTGCTGTATTTGGATTTTGAGTCATATTACTTGTTTCATATCTTCCTACCCAAAAGCCTTCTGCATTATATATACTTTTTACTATTTCATTGTATTCTGTTTGTAATGTTTTTTTGAATTCATCTGTACTTGCATAACTTGTACCATCTCCTGTTACTGTTGCTATGCATCCTAAATAAGTAGGATCTGCATCATAGCTTTTTCCATCACTTTTAGTTACTACATCTGGCTCCCTTAAACCGCTGTTTGGTGTATATGTTTCAGTTATATCATCTTTATATTTATCTCCTATACTATTTGCATATAATCTTCCTGCCATTTTGGT
>USHY01000013.1 GCA_900554635.1 uncultured Clostridium sp.
AGCTCCACCTCCAACTTTTATTTACGGGTTTTAACGATGCGTTTTTTAAGCTATGTCCTCATTTATAGAACATAGCTTATATAATTTACCATATTTTTGAGGAAAAGTCAAGGGTTTTGGGAACTTTTTCGTGTTTTTTTTGATTTTTATTGATATGAATTTGTTTTTTTGTTATACTATGAGTGTAGTATTTATATTTTCATTGCTTCTTAACAATTAATTAAGGAGTTGATGTGAATGAGTAAAAAACAAGTATTATCTAATTTTATAACAGATTATGAGAATAATTTATCTGAAGAAGACATTTTGAATGAACTGTTGATTTATTGCAAAATAAATGAGGGTTTAAAGGCTATTGAAAATGGTAAAACTGTTACTAATGAGGAAATGAAGAAGTTGATTTTAGCATGCTGATTTGGACTGAGCCTGCAAAAAAAGATGTGATGAATTATATAGATACTGCAAAAACTGGAACAGAAGATAACTTGAAAAAATATTTTTTAGAATTAATTAATTATATTGATGTTTTAAATTTTATGCCATATCTTGGCAAAAAGTTAAATCTATTATCTGTAGATTTACATATCCGTCAAATTATTTATAAAAGTCATAAGATTATATACTTAGTATCCACTTCAAACATTTACATTTTATCTGTATTGCACGCAAAAATGGATAAAGTAACTATTGTTTCTAAAATAATTGCTTCTCTTTCAAATTTTTCCTAATATTTCAATTTTTTTATTGTTTTCTCTCTCCGAAAATGATATAATGTTTTAACTAAAAAGGGAGAGATTTTTATGAAGTTGGATTGTAAGGATAAGTCTATTTTATTTTCACATACTGAAATACCTGATATTTTTTTCACTGAGTATATGACTTGTGCTAGTGGTGATTTTGTTAAGATTTATTTGTGTTTGCTGTTTTTATCTAAGTATGATAAAGAAATTAAGCTTACTGATTTATCTAAGAAACTTAATATTCCTTTTAATGTTATTCAAGCTGGGCTTACTTTTTGGGAAGAAAATGGTGTTATTACTAAAAAGCCTACTGGTTATACATTAAATAACTTGCAGGAGATTGAACTTCATAAGTCTTATTCACCAAACCTTACTTTATCTGCTGAAACCATTAAGAACAACAGTAAGAGCCAATATAGAGCTAAGGCTATTGAAAGCATTAATAATCAGTACTTTCAAGGAATTATGTCTCCTTCTTGGTATAGTGATATTGATTTATGGTTTAAGAAATATGAATTTGATGAACAAGTTATGGTTTCTTTATTTGATTATTGTTTTGGAAAATCCGCACTTCATAAAAACTATGTGCAGACAGTTGCTGAAGCTTGGTCTAAAAACAATATAAAAACATTTAATGATTTAGAAAATTATTATCAAAAGAGAGATAATATGGCAAAAACTAAAAAGGCTATTGCTAAAAAGCTGGGCCGTTACACAGCCTTTTCAGAGTTCGAAGATGAATATATTGAAAAATGGGTTTTGGACTATGGATACAACTTAGATATAATAAACATCGCTTTGAAAAAAACTACTTCTAAAGCAAATCCAACATTTGATTATTTTGATAAGTTGCTTACCGATTGGCATGACAGAAAACTTAAAACCCCTGAGGAAGTACAGAATTTTATGGCTGATTTTAAAACTCAAAACAAAAATATAAAAGAGCTTGAAAAGAAAACTAATTACAACAATTATACACAAAGGCAGTATGATGATTTAAACAAATTATATGCAAACAACTAAAAATGAGGTGATTCTAAATGGTAAGTAACAGCACTTTAAAAGACCTTTTAAATGAATATGATAAAAAACAAATTAAAGCTAACACTGAATTAGAAAGTAGAAAGGCAAAGTTATATGAAAAAATCCCAAGATTAGCGGAAATTGAATCTGAACTCAACAGTGTAGCAATTTCCTCTGCTAAAGCTATTTTAGCCTCAAATTCTGAAAATATATTGAAGGATTTACAATCCAAAGTAAATGATTTAAAAACTGAACGCTTGAAATTACTAAAAAAAGAAGAAAAAACTTTAGATTATCTTTCCCCAATTTTTGAATGTCCAAAATGCAAAGATACTGGATATGTTTTAGATGGTGAAAAGACTGTTATGTGTAGCTGCTTAAAGCAAAAAATTCTTGATATTGAATATAATAATTCAAACATTGGAAATTTAGATAGAGAAAATTTTAAAAAATTTAATATTAATTTATATTCTGATGAGGTAAATGAAGAAAAATACAGTTCTAATTTGTCTCCTAGAGACAATATTAAGATTATTGGAAAGGAAGCTAAAAAGTTTATCAAAAATTTTGATGACCCTCTTCAAAAAAATTTACTTTTTTCTGGAGGAACTGGCCTTGGTAAAACTTTTTTATCAAACTGCATTGTTGCAGAACTTTTATCTCAAGGAAAAACGGTTCTATACCAAACAGCACCAGTTATGTTTGATACGTTGATAAACGAAATTTTCAATAAAAATTCTGATAATACATTTTCAAAGAATTTATTAAGTGTTGATTTATTAGTAATAGATGACCTAGGAACTGAAACAATGAATAGCATGAAATTTACTGAACTATATAAAATAATTAATACAAGATTGCTTAATCAAAATGGTAAAATTACTAAAACAATAATTTCAACAAACCTAGATTTGCAGAGCCTATTTAGGACTTATGATGAAAGAATAGTTTCAAGGTTTATTGGCAATTATAGCATCTATAGATTCTTTGGAGATGATATAAGATTTAAAAAATAAAAACCAAACAAAAAGAGGATTCCATTTCTGGTTTCCTCTTTATCTTTATTAACCACCTGTTGGTTGATTTGCTGATCTAGTTATTTGTATATCTAATGCAATGTTTCCACCTGAAGCATCGTTTTCACAATCATAATCTTGACCTTCTATCCAGCAATATACTCTTATTTTTGTAATACCTGGTTCCAATGTAAATATTGGTAAATTATCTTCAGTATTTTCTCCGAAGTTTGATGCTGTTTTGTAATTTGGTGTTACAGTTTTAAAATATGTACCATTTGCTGCTGCTGTTGTATTTGGTAATAAAATTCCTGTATCGATATCAGCAATTACACCATCTGTTGCAATTTGGTCTACACCTGTTTGAGTTGCAGCTGGCATTGATGTTAATCCGAAATCTGCTAATGTTTTATTATAATTACCTATTGCATGAGATATTGCTGCTGGTGTGTGTGCATCATAGTTTGGTTCCCAAATATATAATTGTCCAGCATTCATTTGTTGAATTATTGTTAAGTCTGTTCCGGCTGGTTTGTTACCTTGTACCACGAAAGCTACACGAGCTGCATTTTCAATTCCTGTAGATTTTGCACCTGTTGCTTTTATTCCAGAGTTTGCTGTTAATTCAATATTTGTTTTTGATTCAACTTTTAGGAATATATCAAATGCTAAGAAATTACCTGTTGCAGTATCTGCAGTTGAATTAATTTCAGTTTCTTTTGTCGCTGTTAATTCATACTTACCAGAAGTTTTATTTGCATTTACTGTACCTAAGAACATATCTAATTTTCCATCAGTTATGTTTCCACCTGTTGATACTGGTGCTAAGTTAACTGGTAATTGATTTAATAAATCTGTATATTTTCCTGATGCTGTAATCAAATCATCTTTTCCTATTAATGCTGAGAATATACTTCCATCAGCTGATATTTGTAAACCATTCTGAGCTGCTACATTTACTTGTAATTGGCTAATTGTAACAGTTTGGTTTGCTGTAAACCACGCATAAGATGAAGATAAAAGTATTATTGCTGTTAAAAGCAATAACAATAAGGTTAGACGAAGACTACGCCTCTTTTGTTTTCTTGTTTCCATATTTTTTCTCTCCTTAAATATATATTTTCTATATGCTATATGTTACCATTAAATATTATGGGAGTCAATACTTTTTTAAATAATGTAATATAAATGTTTTATTTGTAATTTTTGTAATAATTTTGTAATATTCTCGTAATAATATGTGATTTTTTGTCATATTTTTTCTAATCATTTCGTGTTTCATTTGTGCCTAATTGCTCTTCAGTTATTTCCATGTGCATTTTCATTTGTCCTCCAATTAGGTCATCTATGCAATCTGGATCATCTCCTTCCAAATAGATAACTATTGTAAATTTATCAATATCTCCTTCTTTAAAATTTGTTCTTCCCTTAACAGCAACAATATCATCTGAATAGAATTTTTCTGTATCTTTTTCAGGTTCTCCATTTGAAGCAGCTTTTGCAAAAATTGTTCTTTCTCCATTTTGGTAAACCATAACTCTTACAGCTTTATCAACATTTCTTATAACATCATCTACAAATATTGTGTACCAATAATTAATTGTATCTGCTCCTTGGTTTTCTATATAAAATGTGTAAGCTATGTAATTATCGCCATTATGGGCTCCACCAATATATTCATTTAAATTGTTTGGTAACCATGTAACTGAAATATTGTCTAAATACTCTTTTTTCTCTGCTTTTAGAATTCTTCTGCTTTCCTTTGTTTCTGGATTTTCATATATTACTATTCCACTTTTTTTTGCAAAGTTTTGATCTAAAGAAACCGTAAATGCTCCCTGTTCATATACAATTCTTAAAATTACATATATTATCATTAAAAAAAGTGCACTCATTAAAAGCCCTAGTTTTAACATTTTAATTCTTTTTTCTCTTTTATTAACTTTTTCTGAATTTAATTCGATTTCTTTTTTAGACATATCTTTTCCTCTTTTTATTGATTTCGTATTTTTTGTATGGTAAAATTTATTTTGTAAGTAGGTGTTTTTATGAAACTATTTAAAAAGTATATTTTATTAATGGCTTTATTTTCTGCAATTATATCCTTATTTGTTTTAATTAATACATATGCAAAATATGCAACTTCTGCTAAGCAAATAGCAGATATTCCTATTGCCAGATGGAATATTAAGGTTAATGATGTTTCAATTAAAAATGGAGACACATTAACATCTGTTATTTCTCCTATATTCCCTGGTTCTGAGCATATTGCTGAAGGAATTATTGCACCAACTGCTGAAGGATATTTCGATTTAAGTTTAGACTGTACTGATGCTGATGTTTCATTTTCATATAACATCACAATCTCTGCAAATGAACAAAGTAGTGTTACAGATATAGTAACAACAGGTTACTCAATAGACAATGGTGATATAATTTCATTTGACAATGATTCTAATGTTATTTCTGATAATATTTTTTATGAAAGTGGAATTACTAATCGAAATATTAGGGTTTATATTAAGTGGAATGATGACCCAGACTCACAAACTATGAATAATGAGCAAGACACATCTTCAACTTTTGAAACTTCAAATGGAGCATTATTAAATGTTGATTTAGTATTTACTCAGATTGCTGATATAAGCGTTACAACACCTTAAAGTTACACTTCATGCTGTGTAGCGCTTACATCAACTTCCACATATATACTTGAAGAACTGGGATGATTTTTATTATATTCATAGGCCATTTCTCCCCATTTAGTGTCTAATGCATCATCTCCAGATTCAAAATTCCAAACTAATTTTATATCAAAATCAGCACTACCATTTTCTTCATCTAAGTTTGTATTATCTATTGCAAATGTTAATTTAAAAGGATATTCATTAAGTTTTTCAATTAATTTATCTTGTGTAAATGTTTCACTTACAGTATATGTTTCATCTAAAATTCTAATTGTACGTATATTATATTTTAACAAGGCCTTCATTTCTCCAACATTATATGCTGTTAAGGTTTTCATCTGAGGTTCCATTCCCGGGTATATTTTATCTACTTCAAAAACAACATTTGTTGTTACTTCTTTTTCTCCAGCTCTAAATTTTACATTCCAGGATGTTATATGTGCAGATATACCACTTGAAACTTTGGTTGCATAAATAAACCAAGCATATGAGTTAAAGCTAAGAAATACTATAAGCAATATTATTGTTTTTAGTTTTACCTTTTTTATAATCCTAAATAATATAAATTCCTTATTCTTCGTGGTTTCCATTATTCTCCTTTTTTTCATTTTGTTTGCTTTTTTTATCTTCGATTAAGTCAATTATAATTCTTCTAATCTCAATGAAAACAAGTAATGCAACTGGTATAAATATTACAAAATATAATGAATATAAGTTTTGAATAATTTTTGAGATAACGCTTAACGTTTTAACTTTATAAATAATTTTACCAACTACTTGGTCTTGGCCAACTATTGGATCCTCTTCGGTATTTGCTAGACCTTTTGTATGGAATTTATAGTTTCCATTTTCATTTTCTATATCTATTACTTGGTGAGTTACAATTTTACCTGCAAAATCTCCCTCTTTTCCAAGATATGTAATATCATCTTCTTTTTTTATTTCTGATGGTGAAATTGTTTTTGAAACCAATACATCTCCAACTTCATATTTAGGAAACATACTTCCTGTTACAATGTTGAATATTCTATATCCCCCAAGACTCAAATTATTGTTTGATGCTCTTTGTAAAACTACTGTTATTAATATTAGTACAACTAGTAAAACTAATAGAGTATATAATATATTTCCGATTAAATTTAAAATTTTATTATTCTTAATTTTTTTAAACATGTTATTTTCTCCCTTTTTTCTATGCTTTTTTTAGTTCTTTTAAATATTTATTTATCTCATTTTTTATTATTTTTTGTATCTCGCCAATATTAGCCATATTTTTGACTTTGACTAGAGCATATGTATCTGAAAGCATATTTTTTAGTTGTTCCTCGGTTAGTCCTTGGTTTATATATACTATCTTTTCTAACAAATTTTTAGTTGCTTGCTCTTTTAGTTGATTTTGCTCTGATGTTTCATTTTCATCTTTATCTAGTGATTTTAATATTAAGTAATCTAAAAAGAATGTTTCATCCATTAATTTCTTTAGATTTTCATCATCACTATAGTCTTGTTTATCCATAATGTGTTTTGATTTATCATCAATATTTTCTTGCATGTAATTCCATAACTTTACTGCATATTGAAAGTTTACATTCTTAAGTATTACATTTGTTTTTTTAATTGGTGATGTTACAAGAGTCATATGTTTTTTTTCAAGTAACTTATAAACTTCTGAGTATGTTAAATCGGCTATTTTTTGCTCTAATTTTTCTATTCTTTGGAGTGCTTCTGCTGAAGTGTTTTTATTTTTTCCAGCTAAATTTGTGCTTAAGTTTAGTTTAATTGTAACTTCCTCATCATTCATTTTTGATGTTCCATTATATTCAATGTTTTTATTATTTTTTTCACTTATTGCCATTCTAAGTTCAATTGCCTTTTTCTTTCTGCTAATAAAAAACTTCATATTTTGAATCAAACTAAATATAAACCTATTTTCATAAGTATCATAACTTTCTTCTTTATTAATATTCAGTATTTTAGATGGCCTTACATCACCAGTTTTTTTGTCAAAATCCTGAATAAGGTTTGTATTTTTAGATAAATGTTTAATGCTTTCCACTGTAATTTTTCTTGCAAGCTCTATTTTTACAATTTCTTCTTCATTTATAATAAATCTATTAGGATTTCTTAGTATATTATCCAAATATGGAACTGTTTCTTCCATTATTTTAATCCATTCTAAGTCCTCTGTAACTTTTTCCAGCTCTGTCTTTAAATTCATATTTGATTCAATTTCATCTAAAAACTTTTGTGTATCACTTTCTTTTTTTTCTTCTAAAAGTTGCATAATTTTAAAGTTGTCCATTTCAATACCTTCCTAACCTATGTTAATTTTTTTAGTCTTAACAAATATTCTATACATTCCTTCATTTTATCTTTTCCAAATGTTTTATTTAAGAAGTCTATGTATGGGTCAATTTCATCTCTTATATAAGAAATATTTAGCTGTTCAAACTTTCTTAAAACTTTTCTTGCTAGGAAATAATCAACTGCTGCAATTTCATCCCCACCACATCCAACAAAGACTGGCACAAATTTTTTCATGTGAGCAACTATACGGTTACCAAAAGCTATTCTGAAGTGTTGTATAACATAGTTATCCATTACTTCTATTTTATCTAAAGTGTCTTGTGTTACTGCATTTTGTTCCATTGCCTCTTTAAATAACTTGTCTAAATATGTATAATTTATATCCATAGCTGGAGTATCTATTGGCTCAAACACCTGTCCTTTATCATTTATATCTATTGGCATCGCTCTATCATAAACTTTATCAGTAACCATGAATGTTGAGTCATCATTGTTGATTGTTCCTATGTACCACATATTTGATGGAATTCTTAGTTTGCCTCCTAACAACTTCTTAGGATCACTTTTCCAGCTGTTTGGTACTAATTCAACTATCCATTCATCTTTGTTAGGCATCTCTAGTATTGATAGCATTTCCGCAAAATAATACTCAACACGAGAGATGTTCATCTCATCTAGTATTACTGTATAAATATCATCTGTATAACCTGCTATATACATTTCTTTTAATACTTCTGTTTCATTGAATTTTTTTGTAAACTCATTGAAATATCCAAAAAGCTCTGTTCTATCTCTCCAAGATGGCTGAACTGATGCAACACATGAATCGTGTTTTAAAAACTTTCCCCAAGCATAAGCTAAAGATGTTTTACCTGTACCAGATATACCTTGCAAAATTACAAGTTTTGTTGATGCTAGGGCTGATATAAATAGCTGCATCATATTTGTTGTATAATACAGATGTAATCTTGATGCTGCAAAATTTCTAAAATTTTCACATAATTCTGGTAAAGTAAAGTTGTTTCCATAGTTTTTGACCTTATAGTTTGCATATTCTTGGTCTATTTCATTAAGTTTTGAAAATCTAATTCCTGTATTTACATCTTCTTCTGGTTTCGTTTCTTCTGGTTCTTCTGTTGCACTCTCAGTTGGCTTTAATCCTAGCTGAGATACTTTCATTGCTAGTATTTCATCTTTTTCTTTCATTAAAGTTCCAACTTTTTTATTAAGTGTTGCAATTTCATCTAAAAGGCTGTCTTGTTCTATTGTTTTTTTTCTGAATTTGAAATATTTTTTTATCAAAAGAACAACAAGTAAAATAGCCATTCCATAAACTAAAACCATTGCCAAAATTGCAATTCCTACCATTAACCATTCAGGCATTGAAAGGTCGCCTTTATATTTAGATATTACCTCTGTATATGCTTTTATATTTGCAAGTTGAGTTATTCCCTTCCATAAACCAACAA
Organism: uncultured Clostridium sp.; assembly: GCA_900554635.1. Lineage (GTDB taxonomy): Bacteria > Bacillota > Clostridia > TANB77 > CAG-508 > UMGS1781. The sequence continues at coordinate 9,243 of USHY01000013.1, forward strand.
AAATAGTTCTCATTCCTCCAAAAAACTGTGCCAAAAACTCATATAAAAACCTTGTAAATGTTTCCATATCTGCTATATTCCTTTCTACATATCGTTATTTCAAAATTCAATGATTTTTGATTTTATTTCATTGTTACTTATGTTAGTGTTTTTATCAATTATCACATATTTAAAAACTTCAAGTCTTTTGATATCTTCTTGTTTAAGTTCATTTTGATTTTTAATTTTAATTGCAAATTTATATCCTTGCCCAATTAGTTCATAAATTTTTGCTTTATTTTTTTCTAAATCATCAAATTCTATTTCAAATGAAATTTTATATTTCATAAATTCACTGTTTACAATGTCTAACAGTCTCTGTGTTTTCTGCTTTTTATTTATTACAGTTATTGGGAACTGAACTATATATTGATTTTTAACATTTCCATTTATTATATCATCTAGCACAGTTCCAGCAAGTAAGTGATATTCAACAAAATGTATATCTTCACTAATTGGTTCTGTTTCCATTGCCTTTTCTATAGCGTAGCCACTATATAATAATGGAAATTTAATATTTTGTTTTAGTGTAACTTTTCTTATTTCTGGAAAAACATTATTCTTTTTAAATTCCAATTCAAATTGCTTAGTCTGAATATTATTTATAATATCTGTTATTCTCTCGTAATAATTTTTAAGTTCTTCATATATTAATTCATATAATTCTGGATATTCTTTACCAGTTATTTCTTGCTTTTTTTCTACAACTTGTAATATTATTTTTTCTATGTTCTTTGAATGAATTACATTATCAAAATATATTATATAATTATAAAATATTCTTATTTGCTCTACTACAGGCTTTGTGCTTTTATCCTCTAATATCAGTTTTTTCTTTAAAACATCCAGCTCCTTCAAAATTTCTAGTTTTAAATTTTTCTTTCCAAGTTGTTCATCTATAAGTGAATATCTATTACTAATATAAGTCTGGTAAAACTCTTCTGATATTTTTTTATTGTATTTATTCCCTAATACTAATTTCATATAATTAATTATGAATATTTTATTTACTTTTAAATACTCTTTCATTACATTCATTTATATTGTCTCCTTTTTTATCTACTTGTTAAATTTATTACTGGGTCTGTATTTACTATTGGATATGTATAATCTTTTGTTTCATCGACTTTATAGAATCTGACTTTTTGACTAGAAAGTGCATCAATTTTAAATTTGATTGAGTTTATATATATTTTTTCATCTATTGTAACTGTTGTGTTTGAAATTCCATTTACGAAAGCATTATCTGTCATATCTAACAGAATTTCTTGTGGATTAAAAGATATATTTATAATTTGTGAAGAGCAATTGCTTTGTTCTTCTTTTGTCAGGCTTAAATATGTGTCTCTAGTAATTTGTGTACCAACACCATAGTCTCCAAATGCTTGGTTTACAGTGTAATAAGATAATGTATTCGTAATATTTACTTCTAAATATGGTCTATTTGCCACATCCTCTATTGTATATGTTAGCTGTTCTTTGCCAACTTTTAATGTAAATCTTCCTTTTAATGTTTTTTCATATGGAGATGTTGCTTTTGCAGTTATTTCAACATATGCTGTTTCGCCATCTTGTAATGTTCTATTTGGCGTTACAATAATATTGAATGAATCAGTATTAGTTGCAGAATCTATAACATATGGTCCTGGTGATAATTGGCAAATTACATTGTCTGAGCATGTATATGAAACTTCATATTCCATGTTATAATCTACAGTTAAAAGGTTATTTTTATAGCTATTCATATTTACTGTTATTGTATAGTCATCAACCCCAGACCAGTTGTCAATTTGATAATATGGTGTGTCTGTATCTAACTTATCACTATAAAAGAAGAAGGCTTTAGTTCTTTCAAAAAATCCCTTTGTTTTGTTGACTACATACCTTCCAAATATTGACACCAAAACTATTGTATTAATAATTAAAATTGCAAATATAATTATATATTTGATTTTAATATTAATTTTGGTTTTTGTGTCTTTCATTTTTATATCCTTTCTTTATTATTCTTGAATTAATTGCCTTGATTCAATTGCAATAGTTATAGCTTCTATAATATCTTGATATTCCGTTTTGTTGTACTCCTTTGGAAATTTTACTACAAGCGTATAAATATTTGTTTTATTCTCTGAATATGTAAATATTTCCTTTTCCGTGCAAATTGTTCGAAAAAATGTACCATATTCATCTGGCAAAATGGTATCACTTGTAATTATATTTGTTCCTGTTTTGTAATCTTCATTTTTATATAGTTTGTATGATAATGGCAAATTTGTTGTAGTAACGATTTTTAGTTCATATTCTAATGAAGTTTCTGTTCTTTTATTACTTTTATTGTTTGATACTGAAAAAGAATATACATACTCATCATCTCGTGGCTCTAAAGAATCAAGTTTAACTTCTGCAGTTTGATATTCATCATTTAAAAGATAAAATGCAGCTTGGATTTCAGCCTGAGATGTGGCTTCTGTTTTATATTTTGCAAATGTTCTATTTAAAAGTATGAAAATCAAAATGATGAACAATATGTTTACTAGCAATTTTGCAATTATGATACTTCTTTTTCTATTTATTTTCATTTTATATCATCCTTTAAATTATTGTCTTCTATTGAAAATGCTACTGCAAAGAGAATTGCCGTAATAATAATCGAAATAAAAACGCTTGGTGATGCAAAAACTTTTTTCCAAATGTTCAAATTGGTTACAACTTTTGTTACTTTTCCTATAATTTGATTTTTATTAATGGTTTTGTCTTCAGTGTTATTTGCATCTCCCTTTGTTATTATTTTTTCATTCTCTATAGCAATAATTCTATGTGTAATAATATAATCTTCCTGTTTAAAAACAATAATATCATTTACATTATATATAGAATTTTGATTTTTTAATTTCACTATTACAATATCATCAATATTAATAGTATCTGCCATACTTCCGCTTACTACTTTAAACGCTGTGTATCCAAATATATTTGAATAATCCTTCTTTATCAGTTTTGTTTGCACAAAGTTATATGATATTAAGACAAGTATAAATACTGACACTATTAGTAGTAAATTTAAAATTACTGATATAATTTTATAACTTTTACTTTTTTTCATAAGATTTGTCACCCATTTTGTTCGAATTCTTCTATTGTTTCCCCTAGATATTGGCTAAATGTTACTGATATTGGGATATTAAGATTTGAATTATATACTGTTCCTATTTTTGTATCTTCTTCATTGTTTTCTTCAATGTTTTCCCATGAGAAAAAGATTTCCACGACATCTAAATAATTTGTGTTAATTTTTTCCAAAGGAATTATTCCTGTATAAACATTTTCTGCTGTTCTAAAAATTATATTATTATTGTTTTTTTCTACTACTCTATTTAAAACAATTGATTTATTCACCAATTTAGATGAGTCAATTGTTATGTCGTACCTAACTGAAACTTGTGTGTCTTGTGGTTCAATTTCAATATCAAATGTACAATCCATTCCTGGAGCAATTTTGTTTTCTTGAATATATGGGCTTTGGCTTATATTGAATGTATTAATTGTAAAGTTCTGAGTTGTTGGGTTTGTTATGTCAGAAGAATTAACTTTAATTCTCCATTTTCCTATTTCAGCTTTAACATTTTTTTGTACTTTTGATTCAAATAATGCGTATGTGCTTACTATTGTATAAATAGTAAAGCACATCATAATTACTGTTAATAAAATTAAAACTTTTTTAACATTCATTTTTACTCTTTTCTTTTTTTATCTTTTAGGTCTGAAACTAATTCTGTTATTTCATATAAGAAGGCTATTAATGATGGGAAAACGATTAAAATTAAAAATCCCCATTTAGATTCAATAACTGATAGTATTCCACCAAGTTTGCTTATTTTTTTTGCCTTATCTGTTGGTCCTAAAACATTTTCTGCTTTAATTGTTTTATTTCCTTCAACTGTATAAGTTGCATCTGATTCAGATGTTCCCTGTTTTTCTGTAATCTTAGCAACATTTATCTCCACATTTGGATTGTAGGTATTGTAAAAAAATACTTCATCTCCAATTTCTAATTTATAACTTTTGTCTGCTATAATTAGATCTCCTTTGTTATAATTAGGCTCTAAATCTCTGCTATCAACAATTATAAGAGAGTAGCTACCTAATTCTGTTACTCTGTATTCATTATATGAAAGTAAGCAAATTGTAGTAAATATAGCTATACCTGCATATAATATAACAAAAATATTCCAAATTATTTTTTTCATTGTTCTCCTCCAAACAAAAAATCTTTGCAATTAATATATCATATTAACAATGTTTTATCAATAGATTGCTTTATTTTTTTACTTTTTTTTTATTTTTTATTGTATTTTTTTTGTTTAATGTTATAATAATATTATAGTTTATATTATACGAGGAGGATACAAATGATAAACTTGTCAGGAAGTAAAGAAGACCTTGGGGTTTCTTTATCCACGGAGCGCGAATTTTTGGTTAATTATGATAAATTCCAAGAGAGATTAAATAATAATATATATATGCTTTTAAGGCAATGTGTTAATTCAAAGATAATTTCTTCACTTGAAGAATCTAAAGAATTATATAAGAAATTGTCTAATATAACAAAGTGCTTAAATTTATCAAATCAATGTAGAAAATCAATTCGGTGATTTACAAAAAGAATTAGATGCTGTTGATTTACAATCTCCTGAATTTATGTCCCAAATTAAAAATTACAATTTGTTATATACTAGCCTATTTGATAGTATCGTTAAAAAAGCGACAAAAATTGAAGAAATTTTATCTAATTATCAAAATGAGGAAACTGCTGATGAAATAAATACAAATAACATTAATGCAGAAGAAAATGTTTTACTAATTTCTGAAGTTGATAAAAAAGTAGTGTTACCTTATACTTTAGATAACATTAAAAATGTACTAGCAAATAACCCAGATTTTTATGATACTGTTCAAGATGTAATAGATAAAAAATATACCAGACCAATAAGCTATTATAAGCATTCATCATTAGCGCGCTTCAAAGAAGCTTATAAATTGGTAAGAAATCGAGAAGGTGGAAGTTTCTTTGCGGCTATGGATTTAGCAATGGAATTATTCTCAAATTACCATTTACATCCTGCTGTTATTTCTGCTTGTAAAAACTTAAATGAATTAGATGTTTATTTATCTTGTTTAGAGTATAATGAATTAGATGATTTTCACTTTTTTAAAACAATTTTTAAAATTAACCCAACTAACATAAAATCAATAAAAACCTAAGTTTTTATTGATTTTTGTTTTTTTCTTCTTTTATTTAATTTTACAATTGATTTTATTTTATTATAAGCTATGATAATTAATAAAATTGTATCTATGATAAAAACTGTTTTAGATTGAATAATATTAATTAAAAATCCCATGTTTTTAATTACTTTTATTACTTTTCCTTGAATTTGATTGTTTTTTAGTTCATATGGCTCGCTATGGAAATTCTTATCAGCCTTTACGCTATACGCTTCTTCCATGTTGTTTCCAATTGTTTGAACAATTCTTCTGGTTTTATTTTCTTCATTTAAAGAATACACTACAATATCATTTGTTTTGTATTCCTCATCTTTTTTTATTACAACTATGTCTTTTTTAGTTATTATAGGTTCCATCGCTTCTGTTTTATCAACATAAAGTTTTATACTTCCAATTTTCAAAATATATGTTGGTTTAATTATTTTAAAAAACATGTAACTTGTATTAATACATACAATTATAATTAAAACCATTTTTAATAGAATACCAAGACTTTTAACTATTATTCTTTTTGTATTTTTCATCTTCACTTTCCTTTTTTTCTCTTCTTATTCTGTTTTTTTCTTGTTTATTTTGATATTGAATAAATACTTGTAGAACAATAATTACAATGATTATTATATATACCTCATCTTGTAATGCTTTTGCTATCTTTCCCATGTATGGTATTTTTAAAATCTTTTTTCCTAACACTTGAGATATTTCTACTGTGTTCTCATCTTCAACATTATTGTTGTCTCCCTTAATTACATATCTCTTTTCTGGAGTAGATTCAATTTTTATTATTCTATGTGTATTTATTCCATTCTCAGTTTTTACTGTTACAACATCATTAATATTTAATTTTTCTTCTGTAACTTCTTTAATAATCACAATATCTCCTGGGTTGATATTAGGTTTCATGCTTTCTGTTGTAATAATATATGCTCTGAAACCTAATATACTCGTGTCCTTTTTATCTGTTATTGTTGTAAGACCAATTATAAGAAAATTATATAGCATTATAACAGTTACTGTATAAATTATTATTTTGAGCAATACTGCTTTTCTTTTTTTGCTTTGTGTTTCTCTCATATTATCCTTTCTAACTATTTAATAACAAAATATTCATATGCTTCACCTATGTATATATTTCCATCATAAAGCTTAAATACTATTTTGTAAGTTCCTGTTACTAGGTTTTCTTTAAAATACAAGAACAATAAATTTTCTTGTGTTGGTGCAGTAATTATTTTGTATTCATTTTTCTTATAACCATCATCATACTGGTTTGTAAAATAATCTTTAAAATCAACTACTTCATATTCCATTGAATATGTTTCGGTGTAATTTCTTCTTTGTAATTCTACTACTATGTTTGGAGAAGTAAGCATTGAAGAATAGTTTACTATTGTTACTAAGTTATCAGTATTTTTCATATTATGCCCTGTTTTTTTATCTATAATTTTAGATTTATCATCTGTAGTAACCTTTAGCCCATATATTCCATTTATTATTCTGATATTTACTTCTGTTGAATCAGATGTTTCTAGTCCATAGTATATTCCATCAGGTGAGCCAAAGCTCTCTACTTTAATTACATAGTCTCCAGTAGCAAGTGTAGTATTATTTTTGGTAACAATTTTTATTTTTGATAATACATTTGATACTTTATCTGCAATTTTAATTCTAACACTTCCATCTATTCTTGGGTAATAATTTATTCCATTATATTGGAAATATACACCAAATAATGTATCACTATTTAATTGGTTTCCATAGCTATCATGAATTGTTATTTTTATTCCCATTTTTGAAGTTAAATAATCTGTATCAAATATTACGCTTGAATTCAGTGTCTTTTGTAAAAAGTCTGTTGTTACTGTTAAGTTTATGTCTTTTCCTAAGTATATTGTGTCTTGTGCTGTTGCTGCTACATCTATGGTTGCTGTCATATCTTTATATATGCTATATTTTGTGGTACCTCTTTGTATTCCTAAAACTCCTATTAATGTTTGATTATCTGTATCTTGTAATTCTATTAGTAAGCTGTTATCTATTGCATCGTTTTCCAAGTTTGCTTCACTTGAATCTATGTGGAATATGAAGTTTTCATATACTAAATTTTGTTCTGAGTTATAGTATAAATTACATGCTTCTGTTTCGTTGTATCTTGCATTTTCTGTACCCATTTCTATAAAATCTTTGAATTTGTACTTGTATTTTCCACTTGCCTCATCTGATGAAGTTACAACATAGTAATAATATTTATTACTTGCCATATCTAGCATTGTTAATTTTGTATTTGCTGGAAATACATAAGGTAGTTCTGATGAGTCTCTTGAAACAAGAACTCTATTATATGTTCTATAATCTTCATACAAGTCATTTTCTGAAAAATCTTTTATATATAATGAATAGTATGTTGAAAATCTACTTGTTTCTGTTATTTTTGTTTCTGTTGTTGTAAACAAGTCAAACTCTTCACCTGGTGAAATGGCTGCTTCATAATAGTCATTTGGGAAAAGCTCTGTTGACATGTTAATTACTATGTCTATATATGAAATATAGTTATTTAATTCATCTACTGGTTGTATTGCTTGGAATCTTATAATTACATTTCCAAGTTCTTGTGATATGCTCAAGTTCTGTGAGTGATATAAGCAAAATAGAAGTGTTGGTGTATAGCTTGAGTTTTCACTTAAATATAAGCTTTCTCCTTGGTATGTTCCACCATTTTGTGTTAAGAAGTTGGTTGTATTATTTGACATCCATCCATTTTTACCAGTCTTCATTGATAAACCAAATTTTGTATTAGCTGTATTTTCATCTGGTGCAATTGCTTGTATTTGGTCTCCTAAAACTAGTGAAATATCGTTATTTAATCCTGATGAAAATCCTATAATTTGGAACTTTGTATTAGGGGCTGCAAAGTTTGTTAATGGTTGTTCTATTGTTCCTAAGGTTGCATATTTTGATGCTACTAAGTTTATTTCAAATGTTGTAACATCCATTTTTTCTCCAACTAACCAGATGTATGAAAGTCCAACTTCTGGTGTTACTCCAACATAAGCTGTTTTAATATATCCTTCATTATTATAGTTACTGTAAAATCCATCTTTATGTGTATCATGGTTTGTTTTGTGCATTCCTTCAACATAAGAGTTTTTTGAAAATGTTCCTGCATTTGTAATTTCATTTCCATTTTGAAAACTTTTATGATATAGTCCTGTGCTTGTGCTTGGATTATTTGCATTTGTGAATAATCCCAAGAAAGTCATACCATTTACTTCTCCAAATGCTGTTGCATTTTCATTTGTTGCAATGTTTAAATTTTTTCCTTCTAGTAAATATAATCTGTTATCAACATTTCTTGTTGTTCCGTCCATCTTCATCTATTGTTACTGTTGCAAGATTATCATTGGCATCTAAGCTTGTAAACTTTTTAAGTAAGTTTGCTCCACAGTTTAAGTAAATACTTGAATTGTTTTTGATTTTTAATTCATCTACTCTACTTAATGTAAATTTTTCTTTATCAAATTCATTTGTTCTATCTGTTGCTCCTGATAATGAAATCCATGAATTATCAAGCGTTACGGTTGTTGCCCTCTGTATTGAAATGTTTTTTAGTGGTTCATCTACTTTTCCATAGTTTTTAATTGTTATATGGCTTTGTCCACTTGTACTTGATGCGTTTCCAGAACCGAAAATACTTCCTTCTGTTTTAAAACTTGTGTAACCATTTCCATCTATTAACATATCAATTCCTTTTGTTACACTTATAAAAGAATAATCATATTCTTCTGAACCTGCTGCATTTGCTTCTCCTCCACCAAATACAGTTCCTCTTACATAAATATTTTCCTGCTCTAAGGTATTATCTCCAACTGCATCAAATCCTATTTTTACATTTGTGTAGCCATACACAACTGAAGTGTTTGCTCCTCCATAAACATTGCTATATATAGTTCCTCCTACAATGTTTACTGTACTTGTAGAATTATTTGTTCCTGTATCTCCGGTTGCTGCTGCATTTCCTCCACCAAATACTGAACCTCTTTGTGCTATTACATTATCGCCTTCTGTTCCAATTATTGTATTTCCTTGAACTATTATATTGGCATTACCGTACACAACTGCTGTGGCTCCATTTCCTCCAGCATATGCACTTCCTAAAATAGTTGCATTTTTTATATTAACATCAGTATTCCCTATTACTGTCCCTTCATTTCCACCTCCATATATATTGTTGCTAATATTTCCTCCAAAGATTTCTACTTTTGTATTGTTATTTACTGAGGCTTGATTTCCTCCTCCGTATATATTTTGAATATTTCCAGTTTTTATTAAAACTGTTGTTTTTGGAACTGAGGCTTGGTTTCCTCCTCCATATATATTTCCTATTGTTCCACCATTAATTTCTATATTAGGATCATTTGTAACTCCACCCAAGTTATTACCACCATAAATATTATTTACTTGAGCATTTGAGCTAATGTTTGTCCCTTCTTGTGTATTATTGTTTAGATCTGTTACTGTTTTTATATTACTCTTTATAACATTTCCGGCTCACGTTTGAGCCTCCAAACACATTTTGTGAAATACCATTTTTTAATTCTATGTTTGCATTTTGAACACCTGCCTCATTTCCACCTCCAAAGATGTTTTCACTATATCCACCATTCATTTGAACATTTGTTGTTGTTGACTCAGCTTTATTTCCTCCACCAAAAGTATTGTTAATATTACCATCTTCAATTATTACATTTGTTATACTTGTTTCTGCTTCATTTCCACCACCATATATATTTTGTATATTGCCTGATTTTGCTGTTATATTACTATTTTCAGTTGTTCCCCCTTGGTTGTTTCCTCCATAGGCATCTGTTATAGTGCCTCCATTTAGCATTACATGAGAATTTGTAACTGTTCCACCTTGATTATTTCCACCATATATATTTGTTGCTACTCCACTTGTTGTTGTAACATTTGTATTTTCTATGTTTCCACTTTTATTTGAACCTCCATATATATTATCTGCCTGCCCACCTTGTAAAAATACATTTGGTACTCCAACAGCTGCTTGATTACCTCCTCCATATACATTGTTTGAATTTCCTGCATCAATATATACATTTGTTGTAGTTACTTCTGCTTCATTACCGCCGCCATAAACTTCTGTGTTAGTGCCACCTTTTATATATACTTTTGTTTCTGTTGCTGTTGCTTTATTTCCACCACCAAACACTCTTGTTTGTGTTCCTGAATTTATATATATGTATGAAGTTCCATCAAGTATTCCTATATTTCCTCCACCATATATATCTCCTGTATGTGTTCCGCTATTTATATTAATTGTGCTTGTTCCCTCAAGTTTTGCAATATTGCCTCCTCCGTATATTTCAAAATTTGAATTTGCTTGAAGGATTATGTTTGATGTTCCTAGTAATTTTGCCATTTCATTATAACCTGAAATTCCTGCTCCAGCTCCATATACTTGTCCAATAATTGTTGGAGTTCCATCAATTTTTATATTTGAAGCTCCTGTCATTTGTGCAAGGTTTTGCTTGCTACTGTAATTATAGCCACAACCTGCACCGTAGATACTTCCTTCAATTGTTGGAGAACCTGTAATTGTAATATTGCTTTCTCCATATAGTGCTCCACCATCTGTTGCAGTAACATTTGCATTTAGGTATTCTGTGTATCCATATCCACCACCATATATGTTTCCACCTATTGTGCCATTTGAAATATTGATATTTACAGAAGTATCAAATTCTTCTCCATAAGATTTATATGGATCTGATGATTCTGTACTATATCCTGTTACTCCTCCTGCTCCTGCTCCATATATATTCCCCGTAATTGTTCCTCCAGTTATATTAATGTCTACCGTACCATAGAAATATGAATCACATATATTTCCTGTGTAATTTTGATTTACAGAGCCATTACTGTTTATTGCACTCATGTTTCTTCCTAGGCATCCGCCATATAATTCTGCTATGCTTCCACCACTTACATTTATTGTAGCTTCACCTAAAAATGTATTTTCTGGATAATTCCAGTTTCGTGGTCTTGAGGCAGAATCTCCAATACTTCCACCTAGCAAACGACCAATTTTTCCATTTTTGATGTTTTCTGTTACTATTGAATAATTATTTCCACAAGCTGAACCACCTGTTAATAAGTTTATATCATAATCATAACTGCTTGGTGTTGTGCTGTTTTTAATATCAACATCTATTGATACTCTAAATGAATCTTCTCTTGATGATCCCATAAAGTCATGTGATGTTGTTTGCCCTTGTCCAGAAGAGGTCCCTGGAGTTCCTCCTAAAACAATTCTTCCATAACTGCCACTTTTTATCACAATTTCACAGTCATTGTTAGGTAAGCGTGTTCTGTTGTATTGATACCAACCTGCAAAAACATGAAATGCTGGAGCTCTACTACCAAGTAGTCCTTGGTTTGAATTTGCTGTTGCATAATTATTCATTGTTACTTGCTCACCAACTGTAAAGCTATGTCCTTGACAAATTAAATACATTGAGCCTCTATTTCCATTAAGTGTCATATACATAATACTTAAATCCGCTGTTAAAAACCTGAAAAAGTTACTACTGTTGCTAGTTCCAAATGTCCAATTTGCATTATAATCAACTCCACCATATTTTCCAGTAATTGTGACATTTTTAGCATATGTTGATGATGTTTGACTATTAAAAAATGAATATTCCGTGTAATTTCCCATCATTACTATTACATTTTCATTTCGAGTTCCTGTTCTACTTAATTTTGAATATGCGGTTGAAAGTGTTCTTACTGGGGTTTCTGGTGTGTAACCATCATTATAATCATTTCCATAATTATAACTCACATATATTACATTTCTTTGACCATATAAGAAAGTATTTTGAGCTGATAGCTTTGAATTAGCATTATTGGTTGCAATTAGCTTGTACTCCACTCCATCTTCTAGTCCTGTAAGTGTTAAACTATTTGCTCCTTCAATTCTTGTTTCTTCTCCTATTATATCTATCTTATACCATTGGTATGTATAATCCTCCATGTTTGCATATGGTAAGGCTGTTCCTGTTAAATAAGCTGTTGCAGAATCATTTGCTTCATTAATATTAAAGCCTATATCAATTGTCAATCTTGGAATTGAGTAACTAGCTATAGCATAGTATTTTCCATCAAAAACCACAACATCTACATTATAGCCAGTTTCAAAGTTTGGTTCAAGTGTTGGTCCTATATTTCCAGTTATGGTGTCATCTTTTTGACCATTTATATACCAAGTGTATGTATATGTTCCTGTATTATATGGGTCACTAATATCAATTGAATATAAATTTTCACCCATTTCTGTAGCAGTTGCGGAAATCCTTGGAATAAGTGATAATTCATTATTTTCAAATTTCCATGAAACATTTTGGTTAGATGAATTAAATGTGCTTAGTCTTGTACCAATATTATTTGTATAAATACCTTTATTTACACCTTGAACATAACCAATGCTGTTACTATTTGTACTTCTTCTATATTGCGTGTTTGTACCCGCATTACCCGTAGTTACACTGCTTGTAAAACTTGTTCCATATACATTGTAGTTATTATAATAACTGTTCATTGTATATGAATTTCTGTTATCCCCATTCCAAATATTATTCATATTTGTTGTAGAGTTATATCCTGTTGTATTTCTATCTGCACCAAATATTGGTCCTACTAAACCATTTGTATAGTTTGAGTTTGAAGCTGTAATTGTTCCTGAATATAAACTATTTGTTGGCCAAGTATTTTGTCTTCTTATTCTTCCTATAATTCCTCCTATATTTATTTGCCCTAAACATAATATAGGTGTAGTACTTCCCCAGCCCCATCCTGTATTATCTGTATTTACATTTAAGCTAATATCCACATCTGAATAACAATAATCGATATTATATGTTCCTGATGTGTTTTCATTTGTTGAGCTATAAACTGCATCTCCTGCAATTCCTCCAACAAAAAGTATTGGTGCATAATATGTTGTATTGCTCCAGTTTTGGTTGTATATTGCAGTAATTGTACCATAATGAATAATTTGGCTGTTTTTTACAGATACATTTTTTACTTCAGCATTGTTATATATTGCTCCTGTAACTATACCTATTTTATATCCATAAGAGTTTGAACTAATTGACCTTGTTACATTTAAGTTTACTTGAATATTATTAAATTCAATGTTCTTAATAACTGCCTTATCAGTTCCCCCTCCAATTGTTCCAAAAATTCCATATGTTTCTACATCATTATTTGCATTAGTAATTGAAATTACGGCATTTGCTATTGTATGTCCTGCTCCATCTAAAATTCCTCTAAATGAATTACTCTTATTTCCTATTGGAGTCCAATTTTTTCCATTCAAATCTATATCAGCTGCTATCTGAAAATATATTCCTTCATAGGTTGTACCAGAATTTACTTGATTTGCCAAAAATGCTAATTCTTCTCCTGATGAGATTAGGTATGGGCTACCTAGTGTTCCTTCTCCAATTTTTAAGCCATTTGACACTGCACCTTCCCAAATACTAATCATTTGCGTTCCAATCAAATTATTTCTTGTAGATAATTTTGGTAAAAGACTTTTTACTACACTCAAATCCTCATTTAGTTTTTCAGTTGGTTTTGTTGTTACTACAAAAGTGCCTAATTCATCACTTTTAAAAGAAATTGTATTTTCAAACTTTGATAAATCCATAATCTCTTTAATTGTATTATCATTTGTTAATTTATATATACTGTATTCCTTTGTTTCATCAATCTCACTTAATATTACTTGAACTTGATTTTCTTCTGTAATAGAATAATCTTCTTTGAATGATATTTTATAAACTTCCTCTATAATATTTTCTTTTTGATTTATTCCTTGATATATCTTTTTTCCAGTTTCATCATCCATTTTTTCATCTTGTATTTCTAATTCTTGTGGTAAATATCCTTGTATAGCAAAACCTATTTTTTTATCTGTTTTTAGCTCTATTCTGTGATTATATACTTCTTGTTTTCCTATTTGTTTTGAATCATATTTTATTTGAATTGTAATTTCTGCGTTTTCAAGTTCATCTTGAGTTAAATAAACTCTATCCCCTGCATTCATTTCTACAATGCTTGTTTCTAGGTTATTTACTGTTTCTGTAGCATCATTTCCCTGAACAATGCTTTCTGTTTCATTATTAGCAACTGTTATATTTTCTGTTATTATGTTTTCGCTTACAACATTTTCAGCTAATTCATTCTGAGTTGTTATGTTTTCGCCGTATCGTGTTTTCGTTTTGTGCTTCACTACTAGTATTTATCTCTTTTTTTGAAACTAGGTATTTCTTAGCTACAATACTATTTACTGTTTCTGGTAATGTAATATAATATCCACTTTTTCCACTATCATAAGCATTTATTTTAAAAGAAAAATCTTCAAGTTTTTTTTCGCTGTCAACAACTTTAATATTAATTTCCTTTATCTTTTCAGCACTTGAAAGCCCTAGAGCTAACAATTCAATTATTATTATTAGAAATAACAAACTAATTATTGCTATCTTTTTTTTGTTGACTTTTTTCATTTGATATTCTCTCCATTATTCTATATTTAATATTTTCTTAAATTCTATTCCACACTCTATTTTATCTAAATCTACATTGTTTTTACGAATATAATGTGCTTGCATAATTATTTTGACTGTGTCAATCAGTGAATCTATATTTCCTAATTCTAAGTCTTCGTTTTCTATATTTATATTTAGTAATTTGTATCTATCTTTTATTATTGTTTTAATTTCTTGGTTTTCTAACATCTTAGCATTATTAATAATTGTGCAATAAGGATAGTTTACGAACTCTTCTAATTTATTTATTTTTTCTTCTATTTGTTCTTCCTCTATTCCTTTAAAGTTTTGACAAATGCACAAGAATACATATCTATAAAAAGAGTTTGCTAAAATTAATGCTTCTCTTATAGTTGAATTATCATTTAGTTTATCAAATATTTTATTATTTACTTTGTTTTGTTCAAGTTCCTTATGCAGTTTTGTTAAATCAGCTATAATTGCATCTCTTTCATTCAATGTTTTATCATTTGATTTGTTAAATATTCCACCTTTATTTAGCTTATTATTCAAACTAATTCTTTTTTTCTCTTTCTTGTTTATTTCTTTTAGTGTTGTGGCATATATATTTTTATACTTATCTTTTTCTTTGTAAATTTTTATTATGTCATCAATTATAAACTTGTTTTCAAGGTACATTTTATATTCACATAGACTGTTTAAAAGCTTATCTAAATTTCTATCAATTTCATTCATTTTTGTTTCATCTTCTAAGTCAATGTTTTCTTCATTAATAAATTTTCCATAACACTCTATTATATTTTTTATAGAATAATCTTTTATGTTTAATTTGCCATCTAATAATTTATTTATAATAATTTCTTTATTGCTGTCTATATATTCATTAACCTGTCTTGATAATTCAAATGTTCTTTCAATTATATCATCTGCAGTAAAATTTTTGATTAAATTAACTTTTTGATTTTTGTAATATCTGTCAATTTCTTTTTCTTTTTTTAAATATAAATATTTTATATTTAAGACTATATGAATTATAATACTTGGACATTTCCAATATATTTCATCAAATTTATTCTTAATTTTGCTTGAATTAATTGTTCCCTTTTCCATCTCTATGAAAAATGTTTTTAGATATTCTCTAACATATTCACTATAATTAAAGTCCTTTAGTTCTAGTTTTACTCCTACTTCCTCAAACTTTTTTATGCAGTACATTATTGTGTTATTAACTATTTCAAGATTTTTGGAATAATAATGGTTCAAGTTAAATAAAGCTTTATCTAAGTTCATTTTTTCATAAGAAGTATCTACTTCATTTAGCAAATACAAAACACCTACACTATTTTCTAGCCTTTGCTTCATGTCTTTTAATTCATCATTCTGCTTTGAACATTTTATTTTTTTATACCTTTTTTTCATTTCCTCTTCTAATAATTTCTGATTGTTTTTAGCTGTTTCGAGGTTTTCTTGCAATTTTGTGATATATGTTTTTAGATCTCTTGCATTATTTTTTGGCATTGTTTCCAAAACTTCTTTATTTACATTAATATTTGAAATAAATTCCTCTACTTCTTTCATTTTTCCTCCAAAGCTTTTTCTGAATTTTTAATTTCTTTTTCTAAAAAATTTATGAAATCCTTGTTTTTTTTGTATATATCTATTAGTTCTGTATCTTTTATTTTACAATAAAAATCCTCAGTCATTCTTACCTCCAAAACTAGAAAAATGTATTTTCCCTAAGTACTTTACTTTTCTTAAATTGTTCTGTCTTGCTCTTCTAGTGAAATGCTTTTTCTCCTGTTTAAATTAAATCCAGATAGTTTTCCTTTTCCTGTATCTATATAGACAATTGGAGATTTTGGTTTTTTAAAATCAATGTTAATTTCTGGTTGTCTTGTATGTCCAACAACTACTACATTATTTTCTGGTAGAGTTGGTTCAATAGGTTGTGTTCTTATATCTCCTTCTCTATACCACATAGTTGTATAAAATCGCTTATATTCTTCGCTTTCCTTTTGCCCTTTATTTTCTAATTCAAGTGCATCGGCTAAATTAAATGCAGGATTTTGCTCATATAACTTTTCATCAAATATAGCATGTGCTAGCGCAAAATTATAGTCGCCAATTTTCATCTTTTTCTGTATTGGTTGTGCTCCAAGCCAATCTGCCAATTCATCTAAGCTTATCTTTTCTCTTATATTTCCTTTAGCAAGCTCACTATTTACAATCGTAAAGAAGTTATTCAATTTTTCCATTGTAATTTCTCCACCATTATGTTCCAAATGTGCTTCAGCCATTACAAATTGAGAAGACTTCTGGTTTTTTCTCATTTTAATATAATTATATGCAAAAATGTCGTGGTTGCCTGGCAAATATTGCAACTTTCCACTGTCACTAAATTCCTTTATTTGTAAAAGAATTTCTGGTCCAAATTCCCATCTATCCATTGCATCTCCAAGCATTAGTACTCTTACATTTGGATTTTCGTTTATTAATTTTTTTACCATGTTCCATCTGTCCATATTTCCATGCAAATCGCTTATAGCTACATACTCTGGTTCTTTTGATTTTTGTATTGCTACTTGTGAATTTATTGATACCTTTTGGGCTTCTCTAAAATTACTTGCCTTTTTATTTTCTGGAACCACATTTTTTTCATTTTCTGTAATTGTATTTTTCCTTTTTGTAAAGAAATTTTTAATTTTCTGAAAAATATTTAGTTTCTTCTCTGGAACAATTAAAGCTTTACTTTGGTTTTCGATTAACCCTTTTTCAATTGCTTCATTTTCTTGTGAAATTAAATTTATTACGGGTACAATTTGTTCAAATGTTTTTTGTTGTTCTGCGGTTAGTCCCATTGCACCTTGATGTGCTAATATATAATTAATTGCATATTCATTTGGCACATGTCTAGAGTTTACTGCATTTACAATAATCTCTATGGCTTCATCCGGATTACTTATGCCGTTTTCAAACATTTTCTTTAAGCTATTTATATAAGAAAAATATGTATCCACATTAATGTTTTTATTATCATTTCCCATTGCTGCTAAATATGCTTGATATGTGTTCTCAAATCGTTCCTTTATGTATCCTTGCATTTCCGGCATATTGGTTTTAAATGTTTCTAACTTGGATAGTCCCATTCTAACTTGGATATCATTACTATTTCTAAAAACATTATTATTTAAGTTGTTAAGCATATTAATATCAATATTATCTAACTCCTCTAATAATTCTTTATACCCCATATTTCCTCCGTTTTTATTACTAATCTTTTTTTCTATGTTTATTATATACAATTTTTATAAAAAGTCAATAAATTTGGCCTAATAATGTCAAAAAAATAAAAGTAGTAAAATTCTACTACTTTTATTTATATAATTAATAATTTTCAGCCTTAATTTCAAAATATGCTTTAGGATGATTGCATACTGGGCAAACTTCTGGTGCTGATTTTCCAATTACTATATGTCCACAATTTCTGCATTTCCAAATTCTGTCTCCATCTTTTGAAAATACTAATCCATTTTCTACATTTTCAAGTAATTTCTTATATCTTTCTTCATGTTCTTTTTCAATTTTAGCCACTGCACTAAATAAGTATGCTATTCTGTCGAATCCTTCTTCTTTAGCTTCTTTTGCCATTCTTTCATACATGTTTGTCCATTCAAAGTTTTCTCCTTCAGCTGCTGCTTTTAAATTTTCAACTGTTGATGGAACTTCTCCATCATGAAGTAATTTAAACCACATTTTTGCATGTTCTTTTTCATTATCTGCTGTTTCTTGGAATATTGCTGCAATTTGCTCATATCCTTCTTTTTTTGCTTTAGATGCAAAATATGTGTATTTGTTTCTTGCTTGTGATTCACCAGCAAATGCTTCCATTAAGTTTTTTTCTGTTTTTGATCCTTTTAATTCCATTTTCAATCCTCCTATTTTTTTCTTGGCATTATTTTATAACTTCAAATCCTAAATTGTCAAGACTATTCTCAATATTTTTTTCATTAAGATTCTCTGCTTCAATTACTACCTTTCCAGTTCTGTGGTCTGCTGTAACTTTTTTAATCTCTGGCATCTGGCTAAGTGCATTTATTATTCTTCTTTCACATCCAGAACAAGCCATTCCCTTAACATTTATAATATACTCCTTCATAAAAATTCCTCCTTTTGGCATATATTATATCACTTCATGTTTTTCACCTTGCTTTTTTTATTTACATTCCTTTAATTTGTACTGTTACCTTTTCTCCATTGATTTCAATTTCTTTTTCAATGTCATTTTCTATTGGTGTTTTTACAAATTTTTCTGTTAATGTATCCTGTGTAATTCTTTCTAAGAATTCTTCTAATACTTTTTGCATTAATTTTCCTTCTGTTTGTATGCTTAGTGTTATGCGTTGTTCTACTTTTAGGCCTGCATCTTTTCTTAGTACTTGAAGTGTTCTTACTAAATCTCTATACATTCCTTCAACAATTAACTCTTCTGTTAGTATAGTATCTAGTGCTATTGTATAGTCGCCCTCTTTTATTACAACTATATGTGCTTTTGGTTTCATATTCTTTAGGAATACATCTTTTTCAAATGTTCCAAATCCAGGTACTTCTATTTTCTTTACTTCTTCATCATTGAATTTTGCAACTAAATTGTGCATTTCTTTGTCTGTTAAACCTTCTATTTTTGCTTTGAAGTCTTGAATTTTTTCTTTTAACATTCTTCCTGCAACTTTGAAGTTTACCATTAAAT